>NZ_CALLYO010000529.1 GCF_937858865.1 uncultured Amaricoccus sp.
AGCGCTGTTGACTCCCGCGGCGGGCGCCGGTAAGCGCGCGCATCCGCCGTCCGTTTTGGGCGGGGGCTTGGCGTTCGTGGACCCCGCAAGGGGAAGCCTGTCGGCCGGGGGAACCCGGCAGAGGAGACGCCGGACCTTTTGAGACGAGGAGATACGCCGTGACGAAGCGCACGAGTGCGAAGTACAAGATCGACCGCCGCATGGGCGAGAACATCTGGGGGCGGCCGAAGTCCCCGGTGAACAAGCGCGAGTACGGCCCCGGTCAGCACGGCCAGCGCCGCAAGGGCAAGCTCTCCGACTTCGGCACCCAGCTCCGGGCGAAGCAGAAGCTGAAGGGCTACTACGGCGATCTGACCGAGAAGCAGTTCCGCCGCATCTACGACGAGGCCGAACGGCTGCGCGGCGACACGCCGGAGCTCTTGATCGGGCTGCTCGAGCGGCGGCTCGATGCGGTGGTCTACCGGGCGAAGTTCGTGCCGACGATCTTCGCCGCACGGCAGTTCGTGAACCACGGCCATGTCAACGTGAACGGCCGCCGGGTGAACATCGCCTCCTATCGGGTGAAGGAAGGCGACGTCATCGCGGTGCGCGACAAGTCGAAGCAGCTCGCGCTCGTGCTCGAGGCGATCGGCTCGCCGGAGCGCGACATCCCGGAGTATCTCGCGGTCGACCATTCCAAGCTCACCGCCGAGTTCGTGCGCATGCCCGCGTTGTCGGACGTGCCCTACCCGGTGATGATGGAGCCGAACCTGGTCGTCGAGTACTACGCCAAGAACTGATCCCGGTTTCCGGGACGGAAGGCCGCGCCGCCGCTTCGGGCGCGCGGCCTTCCTGCGTTCGGGCCCCGGCGCCGTTGCGGTTTGCGCCCTGGCGAATTGAGTGCTCTCCTTCCCGGCGGGGGTCATGCAGCGCGGCGATTCGACCCAGGGGAGGAAACCGAGGCGTTTGCGGGGCCCGCGAGGAACGCGGACGGCAGGGGCTGGTGAACTGAGATGATCCGTTACGGCACCAACCCCATCGCCTGGTCGAACGACGACGATCGGACCCTCGGCGCGGACATCCCTCTCGACCAGTGCCTGAGGGAGGCGGCCGAGATCGGCTTCGAGGGCATCGAGAAGGGGCACAAGATGCCTTCCCAGCCCGAGGCGCTGAAGGCGGCACTCGCGCCCTACGGGCTCGCCTTCGTCTCGGGCTGGTACTCGCTCGAACTCCTCGCCCGCTCGGTCGAGGACGAGAAGCGCGCGATGCAGCCGCACCTCGACCTGCTCAAGGCGATGGGATGCGATGTCGTCATCGCCTGCGAGACCTCGACGCCATCCACGGTGACGACGGCCGCCCGCCGAGCTGGCCGGCGCCGAGGCTTGGGCGCGCTTCGGCGCCGACGTGGAGGCAGATCGCCGCCTTCACCGCCGGGCAGGGGCTGACGCTCGCCTACCACCACCACATGGGCACGATCGTCGAGGCGCCGCACGAGATCGACCATTTCATGGCCGCGACCGGGCCGGCGACGAAGCTGCTGCTCGACACCGGCCACTGCTTTTTCGGCGGCGGCAATCCGGCCGAGTTCGCGCGGAAGTACATGCCGCGCGTCGCGCATATCCACGCCAAGAACGTGCGCCTGCCCGTCGCCACCGAGGTCGGGACCGAGCGGCTCTCCTTCCTCGAGGGCGTGCGGCGCGGCGTCTTCACCGTCCCGGGCGACCCGGAGGGAGCGGTCGACTTCGCGCCGGTCCTCGAGATCGCCGCGGCGCATGGCTATTCCGGATGGCTGGTCATCGAGGCGGAACAGGACCCGGCGGTCGGGAGCCCGCTCCTCTACCAGGGCATGGGGCTGACCTCGCTCCGGGTCATGGCCCGCGCCGCCGGGCTCGACCGATAACGACGCGCCTCCGTCATCCCGCAGTCGTACCCGTAAGTGGCGCTTCCGGAAGCCACCGACTCGAGCTGAGCGGGTCTTCGAGTCATCTCGTTGGCATGCACCCGGTGCATGAAGCGTATATGCCCGGCGCATCGCGCAAAACGACGGTCCTGCAACGAAAAAGCGCCCGGACCAAGTCCGGGCGCGAAGTTGGAACGAGGGACAGTGAGATGAAGCAGGGCAGTTCCAAGCCAACTGCTTCGCGCAATGATATGGGGGCGCATGGCCTTCTCGGCAAAGGCGAGTCCGGAAAATGTGATCGAATGTTACAGGGCGCGTGACCGCCCGGCCGCGGCATAAAGCGCGACCGCCGCCGCGTTCGAGACATTGAGCGACCCGAACTCTCCCGCCGACGGGATCCGCGCCGTCCGGTCGCAGAGCTTGCCCGTCAGCTCCCGCATCCCCGGCCCCTCCGCGCCCAGCACCAGCGCGAGCGGCCGGCTGGCGAAGCCCGCCAGCACCGGTCCGATCTCGCCCTCGGCGGCGCCGTCCAGCCCGACGATAGCATAGCCCATCTGGTGGAGCGCCTGCATCGCTGCTGCGAGATTTGGGACGCGCAGATAGGGCTGCCGCTCCAGCGCTCCGGAAGCCGCCTTGGCGAGCGCGCCGGTCTCCGGCGCCGCATGCCGCCGCGGGGCGACGACCGCCCGCGCGCCGAAGACCTCGGCCGAGCGCAGGATCGCGCCCACGTTGTGCGGATCGCTCACCCGGTCGAGGAGGAGCACCACCGGCGCCCCGTCGCCTGGCGCGCAGACCTCCGACACCGAACCCCAGGCGAGCGGCTCGACCTCGAGCGCCGCCCCCTGGTGCACCGATTGCGGATCGAGCGGCGCGTCGAACCGCCGCGGGTCGACAACCTCGGGCACCATCGCCGAAGCCGCGATCGCCGCCCTCAGCCGCTCCGCCGCGTTCGGCGTCACCACCAGCCGATGCCGCTTGCGGCGCCGGTTCTGCAGCGCATCCCGCACCGCATGCAGCCCGAAGAGCCAGACGGTGCCCGCCCCCTCGCGCCGCGCCCGCTCCCTTTCGACCGCCCACTCCGGCTTCCTCGCCACGCCCGCCTCGCATCTTCCCGCGCCGCGGCGAGTCTGACGTGTTGACCCCGGCGCTTCCAGCGCATAATCACCGGCGCACGCTGCGACCTCGGAGGGGTGGCAGAGCGGTCAAATGCAACGGACTGTAAATCCGTCGGGGCAACCCTACGCTGGTTCGAATCCAGCCCCCTCCACCATCCAGAAAGGCCGAAGGCAAGCCGGGTTGACGTCCCGCGCGGGCGCTGGTCGCGGCCAGAGGCCAGCGCGGGGCACGAGCCTACCTTCGGCAGGCCTCGCCGTCGCCGGACCCGATCCCCGCACTAATGCCGATCTCGATCTCCCGCTCTCCGAGCTTGAGGTTCGGCCGCCGCGTCTGCGGCGGCGAGCAAGGTGCAGGCGCGCGACGCGCGCGTGCGCCCTGCCTTCAAGAAATTGATATTGCAGCGCGATTTTTTCGTACATACAATGTATATACGGCTGCGCGCCCTCGTCAG
>NZ_CALLYO010000530.1 GCF_937858865.1 uncultured Amaricoccus sp.
CCGGCGGGCGCAGCGGCCTCGAGCTGGTGCGCGATGCGATCCGCCATCGCCCGGCCCTCGGGCTGCTGCTCCTGACCGGGAATACCGCCGCCGCACCCGAGGGCGAGGTGGAGGGCGTCCCGGTCCTCGCCAAGCCCGCGGATCTCGGCACGCTCTCGCGCGCGCTCCGGGCGGCGCTTCAGGCGCGGGCGGCGGCCTCGGGCGCGAACACGTAGCCGATCCCGCGCACGGTGCGGATGATGCGATGGTTCGGGCCCTCGTCGCCGATCTTGCGGCGCACCTTGCCGACCAGCACGTCGACGCTGCGGTCGCTCGGGGTCCATGCCCGGTTCGCCACGAGATCGAGCAGCTGGTCGCGCGAGAGGACGCGCCCCGGCCGGCGCGCCAGCGCCGCGACGACGTCGAACTCCTTGCTCGTGAGGCCCGCCGCCGTGCCGCCGGGCGCGTAGACCTCGCGATGGGCGAGGTCGACCCGCCAGCCGTCGAAGCGGATGGAGTCCTCGCCCGCCTCCGGGGTGACGACGGCCCGGGCGACGACCCGGCGCAGCACCGCGCGAATGCGCGCGAGCAGCTCGCGCGGCTCGAAGGGCTTGGTAACATAGTCGTCGGCGCCGAGCTCGAGGCAGACCACCTTGTCGATGGTGCTGTTCTTGCCGGTGAGCACGATGAGCGCGGCCTCGCACTGCGCGCGCAGCGTGCGCGCGAGCGACAGCCCGTCGTCGCCGCGCGGGAAGCCGAGGTCGAGCAGCACGAGGTCGAAGCTCGCGTCGGCCAGCGCCCGCCGCATCCCGGCCCCGTCGTGGACCTGGACGGGATCGAGCCCTTCGCTGGCGAGGAAGCGCACGAGGAAACCGCAGAGCCGACGGTCGTCGTCGACCACGAGCACCCTGGCCTTCATGGGGTTCGCCCTCCCAAACGAAACCTCGCGCCCCCGGACTATGCCGCATGCCCGCCCGCTCCGGGCCACGCGTTACAAAAGATTACGAAGCAGCCCTCCGAACGCGCGCACCGGGTTACATGCGTCTGCATACCCTTCCCTTCGCGATCCGCCAACACCGGACGGGTCGGGACCGCAGGGAGGAAGCTCGAATGCCGAAGACCGCCTTCAAAGTCGATCTCAAAAAGGCGCCGGAGCAGCAGGACATCAAGACGCACAACCGGTGGCATCCCGACATCCCGATGGTCGAGACGTTCAAGCGGGGCGACGTCTTCCGCGTGGAATGCTACGACTGGACCGGCGGCCAGATCGGCAACAACGACAGCGCCAACGACATCCGCGACGTCGATCTCACCCGCGTCCACTATCTGTCCGGCCCGTTCGGCGTCGAGGGCGCCGAGCCCGGGGACCTTCTCGTCGTCGACATCCTCGACATCGGCGCGCTCGAAGGCTCGGAGTGGGGGTTCAACGGCCTCTTCGCCAAGGAGAACGGCGGCGGCTTCCTGACCGAGCACTATCCGAACGCGGTGAAGTCCTGCTGGGACTTCGAGGGCATCTACACCACCTCGCGCCACATTCCCGGCGTGCGCTATCCGGGCCTCATCCATCCCGGCCTGATCGGCTGCCTGCCCGACCACAAGCTGCTCGCCGAGGCGAACCGGCGCGAGGCGGCGCTGATCGCCACCGACCCGAACCGGGTGCCGCCCCTCGCCGCGCCGCCGCACGCCGCGACCGCGCTTATGGGCCAGATGACGGGCGCCGCCGCCGAAGCCGCCGCGAAGGAAGGCTGGCGCACCGTCCCGCCGCGCGAGCACGGCGGCAACTGCGACATCAAGAACCTGTCGCGCGGCTCGAAGGTCTACTTCCCGGTCTACGTGAAGGGCGGCGGCCTCTCGATGGGCGACATCCACTGGTCGCAGGGCGACGGCGAGATCACCTTCTGCGGCGCGATCGAGATGGCCGGCTGGATCGACATCAAGGTCGACGTCATCAAGGGCGGCATGGCGAAGTACGGGATCGTCAACCCGATCTTCAAGCCGAGCCCGATCGACCCGCACTTCGACGACTACCTGATCTTCGAGGGCATCTCGGTCGACGAGCATACCGGCGAGCAGTACTATCTCGACGCCCACGTCGCCTACCGCCGCGCCTGCCTCAACGCCATCGAGTACCTGAAGAAGTTCGGCTACTCGGGCGAGCAGGCGTACATGATCCTCGGCACGGCGCCGGTCGAGGGCCGCATCGCCGGCATCGTCGACATCCCGAACGTCTGCGCGACGCTCGCCATCCCGACGGCGATCTTCGACTTCGACATCCGTCCGAACGCCGAGGGGCCGCGCCGGATGGTCCCCGAGATATCGGTCGCCACCTCGAGCTGAGGCCGCGCGGGCCCGCCCTCCCGGGCGGGCCCTTCCACTTTCGGGGGACCTTCCATGCTTCTCGGATTCGGCCTGCTCTACGTGGGCGCGGTGCTCTTCCTCAACGGCCTGTGGCTGCACGGCAAGATCGAGGACCGCGAGATCGCCTTCATCAACATCGTGGCGGGCTTCGCCACCCTCGGCGTGGTGATCTACTGGGCCTTCGGCCCGGGCGCCACCCTCGGCTCGATCAAGGGCGCCGCGCTCACGCTGCTCTTCACCGCCACCTACTTCTGGGTGGCCTACAATCGCTTCGTCGCGGTCGACGGCCGCGGCCTCGGCTGGTTCAGCCTCTTCGTCGCGATCACCACGGTGCCGGTGGCGCTCGGCGGCTTCGCGACGATGCAGACGACGCTCGACACCTGGATGGCGATCAACTGGGTGATCTGGGGTGTGCTCTGGTTCATGTACTTCCTGCTGCTCGCGCTGAAGAAGCCGATCCTCGGCGCCACGGCGAGCTTCACCCTCTTCACCGGCATCGTCACCGGCTGGATCCCCGGGTATCTCATCCTCGACGGGCGGCTCTGAGCCGCCCGCAACCGCAAGGAGCTGAAATGCCTCTCTACGATTTCGTCTGCGGCGACTGCGGCCCCTTCCGCGCCTGGGCGGTGATGGCCGCCAGCGAAGCCTCTGCCGACTGCCCCGACTGCGGCGCGGGCTGCTCGCGGGCGGTCTCCGCGCCGCGGGTCAGCACCCTGAACGGATCGCTGCGCTCGGCGCTCGCCCGCTCGGAGCGCAGCATCGACGAGCCTCGGGTCGTGAAGCGCAAGCATCTCGCCGGCTGCGGCTGCTCGATGTGCCGGCCGCGCGCCAACGCGGTGTCGTCGCGCTGGAAGATCGGCCACTGATGCCGGAGACGCCGATGGGAGCTCTTGGGCTTGTCCAGCCCATTGAACTTTCATCGGCAACGCTCGGGATCCGCGCGGGCATCAGGTCTGAACCACGCTGCGGCAGCTCGGTATCAACCGCCTATATCGCGACCGAGCGCCAGCCCCGGCGCCTGAATCGATCGGATCCGGCGCGTCGAGCCAGCGCATCGGCATGGGTCTGGGCGGCGGCGCTGATCGCAGTGTCCAAGACGCCGAGGATCGCCCCGCCGCGCATTGCGAAGCGTCCATCGACCATGACGTCGGTGACCTCGTTGCCGAGCGCCGAATAGACAAGGGCGGAAACGGGATTGTGGATCGGCGTCATCGACGGCCCGCTCGCGTCGATCACGATGATGTCCGCCTTCTTGCCCGGCTCGATCGATCCGATCTCGTTCCCGAGCCCGACGGCATGGGCGCCGTCGATGGTTGCCATCTCGATCGCCTTCTCCGCCGTCAGGATCGTAGGATCCCTGTGTGCCCCCTTCTGCAGCAGCGCGGCGAACTTCATCGCCTGAAAGAGACTGTGGTTGTTGCTGCTGGCGGGGCCGTCCGAACCCAGACCGACGGTGATCCCGCTGGCCAGCATTTCCGGTATCGGCGGAATTCCCGAGCCGAGGTAGAGGTTGCTGCAAGGGTTGTGCGAGACCTTGACGTCATGATGCCGCAACACCCGGATGTCGCGTGAGCGGCACTGCACGCAATGGACCGCGAGAACGTCCGGGCCGAGGAAGCTGATGTCGCTCAGGAACTCGGTGTCGGTGCGGCCGTAGCGGCGATTGGCCTCCTCGATCTCGAAGCTCGTCTCGGCGACGTGGGTCGTCAGCAGCGCCCCGGTCTCGTCGGCGAGCCGCCGCGCCAGGCGGAGCGCCTCCTCCTCGACCGTCCAGATCATGCACGGCGCGATGCCGGCCCGCACGCGCCCGGGCGTCCGGTTCTGCTTCTCGATCAGCGCCCGCGCGCCGGCCAGCGCCTGCGACGGCGTCTCGATGAGGACGCCGGGCACGCCGTAGGCCTCGCCGCAGGTCATGAAGCCGCGGCAGACGAAACCGCGGATGCCGGTCTCCTCGAAGGCCTCGATCGTCGCCTCGGCCATGCCCGGGCGCGTGTGGACATAGTTGAAGTCGACCAGCGTCGTGACGCCGGAGCGCAGCGACTCGATGCAGCCGTGCAGGGCGGCGACCTTCGCGTCCTCGGTCGTCAGGTGCACGGCGCTGGGGCCGGTCATGCAGCTGAACCACTCCTTCAGCGCCATGTCGTCGCCGAGGCCCTTGAGCAGGGTCTGGAAGAGATGGGTGTGGGTGTTGACCATCCCCGGCATGACGATCCGGCCGCCGCAGTCGACGATCTCCGCCTGCGGATGCGCCCTGGCGAGCTTGTCGCGCGTGCCGATGGCGACGATGCGGTCCTTCTCGACGCAGACGCTCGCGGCTTCGAGGACGTCGCGGGCCGGGTTCATGGTGATCAGCCAGCCGTCGGCGAGGATCGTGGTCATCGGTCAGGACTTCTCGTAGGGGATCATCAGCGCCGCGGGCTGGACCGCGCGACCGCCCAGCAGCCCGGAGATGGCGAGGATGGTCAGCAGGTAGGGCAGCGCGAGCAGGAGCTGGGTCGGGACGCCGGTTCCGAACAGCTGCAGGGAAAGCTGCAGCGCCTGCGCGGCCGCGAAGGCGAAGGCGGCGATCATGGCCTTCCACGGCGTCCAGCGCCCGAGGATGACGATGGCCAGCGCGATGAACCCCTGGCCCGCGACGATGCTGTCGCGGAAGAGGCCCACCTCCGACAGCATCAGGTATCCGCCGGCGAGCCCGGCGCCCGCGCCCGAGATCAGGGTGGCGAGGTAGCGGGTGCGCGTGACCGATATGCCGGCCGCCTCGGCCGCCTTCGGGTTCTCGCCGACCGCGCGAAGCCGCAGGCCGAACTCCGTGCGGAAGAGGACGAAGGACGCGACCGCGACGATGGCGACGGTGAGGTAGAGCAGGACCGTATGGGAGAAGAGGATCGGGCCGAGGAAGGGCAGGCGGCTGAGGCCGCCGAGGTCGAGCGGCCGGAACATGGCGACCGGCTCCGGGCTCGCGACCTCACCCATGGCGATCCGGTAGGTGAAGCTCGCGATCCCCACCGCCAGCCCGTTGAACACGATCCCCGCGACCACCTGGCTCGCGCGCACGCTAACATAGAGCAGCGCGAGCAGCAGGTTGGAGACGAGCCCCGCCGCCAGCGCCGCGGCGAGGCCCAGCGTCGGCGCCCCGGTGGCGTGGCTGACGAGATAGGCCGCGAGCGCGCCGAGCAGGATCGTGCCCTCGATGCCGACGTTCAGGACCCCGGCGCGTTCGGCGAAGGTCTCGCCGAGCGCAGCCAGAAGGACGGGCCCGGTCAGGCGGACTGCCGCCGCGAGCCATGTCACGAGGAAGGCCGAGGAAAGCAGGTCGTCGAGGCTCATGGCCGTTGCGCCTCCGGGTCGGGTCTCGCCCCGATCAGGTCGAGCCGCAGCCGATAGCGGCGCAGGACGTCGCTCATCAGCACGAAGAGCACGATCAGCCCCTGCAGGATGAAGGTGATCGACGAGGGCGTGCCGGTGGCGCGCTGCATCGCGTCGGCCCCGACGGTCATGCCGCCGTAGAGGATCGCCGTCGGCACCACCCAGAGCGGATCGAGCCGGGCGAGCAGCGCCACCACGATGCCGATGAAGCCGACGCCGCCGCTCATGCCGTCGACCAGCCGGTGCTGGACGCCGTAGAGCTCGACCAGGCCCGCGAGACCGCCGAGCCCACCGGCGATGAAGGCCGATGCGAGGATGCGCCGCGCCACCGGGATGCCGGCGTAGCGGGCGGCGGAGGGATTGAGGCCGGTGACGATCATCTCGTAGCCGTAGGGCGTCCGGCGCAGCAGGCCCCAGACAAGGACGGCGGCGACGAGCGCGACCAGGATGCCGGCATGCGCGCGCGTGCCCGGCAGGATGAAGGGAAGCCAGGTCTCCGGCGCCAGCCGATCGCTCTGGGGCAGACCCCCCGGCGCCCGCATCGGGCCGGAGATCAGATACTGCACGAAGAGCAGGCCGACATAGTTCGACATCAGCGAGATCAGCACCTCGTTGCCGCCGTAGAAGGCGCGCAGCGCCCCGACGAGGCCAGCCCAGATGCCGGCGGCGGCGAACGTCACGGCGATGGCGAGCGGCAGGAACAGGGCGAAGGGCAAGGGGCCGATCACGCCTCCCGGCCCGGCGGCGAGACCGAAGGCGGTCGCGGCCGCGGCGCCGACCACGAA
>NZ_CALLYO010000531.1 GCF_937858865.1 uncultured Amaricoccus sp.
AGTAGACGCGCAGCCGGTACTCGAGGCTCATGCTCCGGTGTGCCTGATCGCGCGGACGCGGCCCGCGCCGTCGACCTCGCAGGTATGCACCCGCTCGCCGCCGGCGCCCTGCGCATCGGTCACCGTGACGAGCCCCAGGCCGGTCCCGGTCGTTCCGGTCCAGGTCGCCGAGACCGCGCCGACGTCCTTGCCGACGTGTGCCGCCACCGCCGCGGCACAGGCCGCGACCTCGGCCGCATGGCTTTCCGGCGCCGGCGCCGGCGCCGCGGCGCAGCCGGCCAGAAGCAGCAGCAGCCCCGCCATGCGCATGGTCATCCTCCGCTCGCGCCGCACGCCCTTGCGACAAGACAAGCCGGCCCCGCACCACGGCGGGGCCGGAAAGGCTGTTCCGGGGCCGACCGGGCCAGCCCTGTGCCGCGTCACTGCGGCTGGAAGCTCGTGACGGTGCCGTCGGGCGAGGCCACGCAGTTGTAGCCGACGCCGCCGGCGACGACACTGTAGATCGTATCACCGAGCTTGGTCGAGGAAACGGCGGTCGCGGTGACGGTCGCGGGATCGACGCCGGCGGCCGCGGCGCCCTGCGCGATGCAGGCCTGCTCGCCCGGGTTGAGGATCGGGGCGGGGGGCGGCGGCTCCTGCTTGGCGCAGGCCGCGATGGCGATCGGCACGATCAGGGTCAGAGCAAGGCTCGTTCTGGTCATTCTTGTCCCTCCAGGCCCGTGGCTCGCAACGCAAGCGGGCCCCTCCGGGGTAGCAAACCCCGGGGCCGGACGGCAACACGAACCGTCCGCGGCGGCGATCCTCCGCCGAACCGGGCCATGTCCGTCTGCGATCGGTGGCTTGGCCCCGGCCGGAAGAAGGGGGCCGTCTGCCCCCTCTTGGCCTTCGGCCAATTCACCCCCGAGGATATTTGCGGACCGAAGATGCCGCGGGCGGGCCGCCGAGCCCGGGGCGGTCAGCCGCCGTCGAAGAGATCGCCGGTCTCGCCGGCGGCGCGCGGGGGCGCGAGGCCGAGATGCGTCCAGGCGCGCGGGGCGAGCATCCGGCCGCGGGGGGTGCGCTGGATGAGGCCCTGCTGCAGCAGGAAGGGCTCGATGACCTCCTCGATGGCGTCGCGCACCTCGGCCAGCGCGGCGGAGATCGTCTCCACACCGACCGGGCCGCCGCCGTAGTTCTCGGCGAGGAGCTGCAGGTAGCGCCGGTCGGCGCCGTCGAGCCCGAGGTCGTCGACGCCGAGCCGGCCGAGCGCCCGGTCGGCGATCTCGCGGGTGATCTCGCCGCCGCCCTCGACGATGGCGAAGTCGGCCACCCGGCGGAGCAGCCGCCCGGCGATGCGCGGCGTCCCGCGCGCCCGCCGGGCGATCTCGCGCGCGCCCTCGGGGCTGGTGCCGACCTTCATCAGCCGCGCCGCGCGGGTCACGATCTGCACCAGCTCCTCGACGTCGTAGAACTCGAGCCGGGTCGGGATGCCGAAGCGGTCGCGCAGCGGCGTGGTGAGGAGGCCGAGCCGCGTCGTCGCGCCGACCAGGGTGAAGGGCTGCAGCTCGATCCGGACCGTGCGCGCCGCCGGGCCCTCGCCGATGACGAGATCGAGCTGGAAGTCCTCGAGCGCGGGGTAAAGGATTTCCTCCACTACCGGGGAAAGCCTGTGGATCTCGTCGATGAAGAGCACGTCGCGGGCGTCGAGGTTGGTCAGGATCGCCGCGAGATCCCCGGCCTTGGCGAGCACCGGCCCCGAGGTCATGCGGAAGTTCACCCCGAGCTCGCGCGCCATGATCTGCGCCAGCGTGGTCTTGCCGAGGCCGGGCGGGCCGTAGAAGAGCGCGTGGTCCATCGCCGCGCCGCGACGGCGGGCGCTCTCGATGAAGACGCGCAGGTTGGCCCGCGCCGCCTTCTGCCCGACGAACTCGTCGAGCGACTGCGGGCGGAGCGCGCGGTCGGCGTCCTCCAGCATCGGCTCGGGCCGGAGCGCGGGGTCTGGACCGGCCATCCGCTATCCCTTCGGCGCCAGCGCGCGCAGCGCCGCGCGGATCAGTCCGGCGGCGTCCACAGCCTCAGCCGCGGCGAGTGCCGCCGCCGCCTCGCCCGCGCCGTAGCCGAGATTGACCAGCGCGGAGAGCGCGTCGGCCTGTGCCTGCGCGTCGCCGGCCGCAGGGGTAACGGGCGCCGCGCGCGGCGTCCGCGGCGCGATCGCCGCCGCCTCGCCGGCGGCCGGCGCCGCGCCGTGCGCGCCCATGGCGATGACCGCCGGCGCCTTGGCCTTCAGCTCGAGCACCACCCGCTGGGCGATCTTCGGGCCGATCCCCGGCGCGGCGCGGATGGCGGCGGCGTCCCCGAGCGAGAGCGCCCGCGCCACGCCCTCCGGCCCGAGCGCGCCGAGGATGGCGAGGGCCGCCCTGGCGCCCACCCCCTGCACCGTCATCAGCAGCCGGTGCCACTCGCGCTCGGCCAGCGTGCGGAAGCCGTAGAGCTGCATCAGGTCCTCGCGCACCAGGAGATCGGTGTAGAGCGCCACGGCTTCGCCCGGCGCCGGCATCGCCGCCAGCGTCCGGTCGGAGCAGTGCACGATGTAGCCGACGCTCCCGGTGTCGATCAGCACATGGTCGGCGCCGCGGTAGTCGAGCCGCCCGCTCACCTTGCCGATCATGCCCCGGCCCCCGCCAGCGCCGCCGCCAGGCGCCCGCGGAAGCGGGCGTGATGGGCGTGGCAGAGCGCGATCGCCAGCGCGTCCGCCGCGTCCGGCCCGGCGAGTTCGACCCCCGGCAGCTGCATCCGCACCATGTGCGCCACCTGCACCTTGTCGGCATGGCCGACGCCGACCACCACCTTCTTGACCGCATTCGGGGCATATTCGGCCACCGGCAGCCCGGCCTGCGCCGGCACGAGCAGCGCGATCCCCCGCGCCTGCCCGAGCTTCAGCGTGCCGGCCGCGTCCTTGTTCACGAAGGTCTGCTCCACCGCCGCCGCCGCCGGCCGCCAGGCCGCGATGACCGCGGTCAGCGCCAGATGCAGGCTGCAGAGCCGCGTCGCGAGGTCGCTCCCCTCCGAGCGGCAGACCCCGTTCGCCACGTGGCGGATCCGCGTCCCCTCGACGTCCACGACGCCCCAGCCGGTCCGCTGCAACCCGGGGTCGATTCCGATGACGCGCATTGGCGGTCCGTTCTGCTCCGCTGCCTCGCCCGCCTCTTAGCACGAAGAGAGAACATCCGCCAAGCGCCGCGTGCGGGCCCCGCATCGCGCCGCTTGCAGGAAACGCATGACTGCAATGCAGGAATCGCCGTTGTCCGCCATGTTGCGCCGCATCATATATCCGCCTGCGAGGAGGCCGGGCCAGCCGGTTCCCGCACGAGAGAGAGTTTCGAAGAATGTACGCGTCTGAAGTATCCCCGGCCGCCGCCCCGCTCGGGTCCGTCACCACGCTCCGCGTCGTCCAGCTCGCGCAGCGGGCGCTCGATGCCGTCGCCGCCTGGCACAAGGCCCGCGTCACCCGACGCGAGCTGCTGCTGCTCTCCGACCAGCAGCTTGCCGACATCGGCCTGGTCCGCGGCGCGATCGCCGAGGTTGCCGACAGCCTGGCCCGCCGCTGAGGCGAGGTCCGGCGCGGTCAGCCGCCGCGCCGGAGCACCAGCGTCACCCATTCCCCGATCCGCACCGGCCGCTCGGCCCGGTAGTCCCAGGCGCGGTAGACGGCGCTGACCGCCGCAGCCTGCCGTGCCAGGATGCCCGACAGGATCGCCATGCCGTGCGGCGGCTGGTGCGCCGCGACCTCCGGCGCCAGCCGGCGCAGCGGCCCGGCGAGGATGTTGGCGAAGACGAGGTCGTAAGGCGCGCCGGCGCGCAGGCGCGGGTGGCGCAAGCCGGCGGCCGTGACGCAGGCGATGCGTCCGCCGAGGCCGTTCGCCGCCACGTTCTCGCGCGCGGTCGCCGTCGCGAGCGGGTCGATGTCGCCCGCGATCGCCACCGCCGGCCAGACCGAGGCCGCCGCCATGGCGAGAACGCCCGTCCCGCCGCCGATGTCCGCGACGCTCCGCGCCACGAAGCCGCGCCGCGCCAGCCGCTCGAGCGCGACGAGGCACCCCTGGGTCGTGGCATGATGGCCGGTGCCGAAGGCCTGGGCGGCCTCGATCTCGAGGCGCACCCGGTTGACGGCGATCCTCTCCCGGTCGTGGCTGCCGTGGACGACGAAGCGCCCGGCATGCACCGGGGTGAGCTCGGCGCGCACCTGGGCGACCCAGTCGCGGTCCTCGACGCGGGTGACGGCGAAGTCGGCGGCGCCGTGGAGCCGCGCGAGGAGCGCGAGCCCGGCCGGATCGGGCGGCGCGTCGAAGAGCCCGTCCGCGTCCCAGAGCCCGCTGCCGTCGTCGTGGTCGTGCAGATCGCTCGCGAGCGGCGCGGGATCGAGCGTGTCGAGCGCGTCGCGCAGGGCGCGCGCGCGGGCCTCGCCCTCGAGCGCGGTCGTGGCGCGGAAAAGCGGCATCGCGGGTCTCCGGTTGGACGCCCGCGCTTAGCGACGCGGCGGGCGCGCGGTCAAGCCCCGAGGCCGATCGGGCAGGAGACGCCGGTGCCGCCGATGCCGCAGTAGCCGCCGGGGTTCTTGGCGAGATACTGCTGGTGGTAGTCCTCGGCGTGGAAGAAGGGCGGGGCGTCGCGGATCTCGGTGGTGATCCGGCCGTGTCCGGCGGCGGCGAGGCGCTCCTGGTAGGCGGCGCGCGAGGCCTCGGCCGCGGCGCGCTGCTCCGGGGTGAAGGCGTAGACGGCCGAACGGTACTGGGTGCCGAGGTCGTTGCCCTGGCGCATCCCCTGGGTCGGGTCGTGCCCCTCCCAGAAGGTCCTGAGCAGCGTCTCGTAGCTCGTCTCCTTCGGGTCGTAGACGACGAGGACGACCTCGGTGTGCCCGGTCTGCCCGCTGCAGACCTCGCGATAGGTCGGGTTCGGCGTCGCGCCGCCGGCATAGCCCGCGACCGTAACCCAGACCCCGGGCAGCTTCCAGAAGAGCCGCTCCACCCCCCAGAAGCAGCCCATGCCGAAGACCGCCTGCTCGAGCCCCTCGGGCCAGGGGCCCTTGAGCGGGTGGCCGTTCACGAAATGCGTCTCGGCGGTCGGGATCGGGTCGGGCCGGCCGGGCAGCGCCTCGCCGGGGGCGGGCAGGGCGGATTTCTTGCTCAGGAGGTCGAACAGCATCGGGGGCGCCTCTCGCTTGCGGGTGCAGCGGAATCTAGCTATCACGCGCCGCTTTCCAAGGTGCGGCCGGGCGGGGCGAGATGCTTGACGAAGCGCCACCCGGCGACCGCCGCCACCGTGCCGACGACGACGCCGGCCAGCGCCTGGCCGTAGACGACGCCCGGCGCACCGACGGCGTTCGAGAGCGCCCAGGCGAGCGGGTACATGGCGAGCCCGTCGCGGGTCCAGTTGAAGAGCGTCGAGCGCAGCGGCCGGCCGAGCGTGTTGAAGGCGGCGTTGGCGACGAAGAGGGCGCCGGTGAAGACGAAGCCGCCGGCGGCGAGCCCGACGAAGGCGAGGAAGACCTCGGCGCCCTCCGGCCCGAGGCGGAAGACCGCGACGATCTGGTGGCGCAGCAGGAAGAGGATGGCCCAGGTCGCCGCGGTATAGGCGGCGCAGAAGAGGAGGGCGTCGCGGTAGGTGCTGCGCACCCGGCTCATCAGGCGGGCGCCGTAGTTCTGCCCGAGGATGCCGCCGATCGCGCCGGAGAGCGCGAAGATGCCGCCGAAGGCGAGCACGGTCATCCGCGTCACCACCGCCCAGCCGGCCACGGCGCCGTCGCCATGCGCGGCGATCAGGCTGGTCAGCAGGTAGTTGCCGAAGGGGGTGGAGAGCTGGGTGACGCTGGCCGGCAGGGCGATCAGGAAGAAGGGGCGCGCGAAGCCGGCGATCTGCCGCGGGCGGGCCGGCCCCAGCAGGCGGTGCGGGCGCAGCAGGTACCAGATGGCGAGGAGGCCGGAGGTGCCGCGCGCTGCCACCATCACCCAGGCCGCGCCCTCGAGGCGGAAGTCGAGCAGGATGATGAAGATCGGATCGAGCACCATGGCGATCAGCCCGGCGACCAGCGTCACCGACATCGAGCGCCAGGCGTCGCCGGCGGCGCGCAGGATCGAGCCGCCGGTCATCCCGAGCGCGAGGAACGGCATGGCCGGCGAGGTGACGAGCAGGAACCGGCTCGCCTCGGCCGCCGCCTCGCCGCGCGCCCCGGCCAGCGCGAGCAGCGGATCGCGGAAGGCGACGACGAGCGCGGCGACCGCCGCCTGCACCAGGAAGGTGATGACGAGCGCCGAGGTCGCGCCGATGCGCGCGCCGGCGATGTCGCCCTCGCCGAGCGAGCGGCTGACGAGCGCGGTGGCGGCGATGGCGATGCCGATCCCGGAGGAGATGATGAAGAAGATGACCGTCCAGGCGAAGCCGAGCGCCGCTACCAGCCGCTCGTCGCCGAGGCGGGAGACCCAGAAGAGCGTCGCCGCGTCGATCAGGAACATGAAGGTGAGGCCGATGGCGCCGGTCAGCGTCATCACCACGACGTGGCGCAGCGTCGAGCCTTCGGTGAAACGGGCGCGTGCCACTCAGGCGGCCGGGCGGAAGCGGCCGCCTCGGGCCCCGAAATGCGTGCAACGAAGTTTTAACAAGTATATTCCTTTTGATAACATGTAGTTACCTATAGTTTCGCGCGCGAAATCCTCCGATCGCGCCTCTCGGGTCAGGTCGCCAGCACGTTCTCGAACTGCCAGGGATCGCTCTCGTCGATCTCCTCGGCGAACTGCGGCCAGCGGGTCGAGATCGGGGTCCAGTCGGT
>NZ_CALLYO010000532.1 GCF_937858865.1 uncultured Amaricoccus sp.
GCCTGCGCCAGCTTCGACCAGTTCGAGAGCTTCGAGCACCGCGGCCGCGCCTTCGAGGCCCTGGTCCGCGCCGCGATCGGCGGCTGACAGCGCACGCTGCCGGCGGCGGGTGGCAACTGGCGGTTGCCAGGCTTATGTGCCAGCTTTCGGCAGGAGTTCGAGCGTGGAACGGGTATGAACGTGCGATCCGAGTGGCCACCGGTCGAGGGGCTGGGCCGGCATCCGGCGCTGGAGACGCTGGCCGGGGTGCGGCCGGACGCCGAGGCGGTCGACGCCTTCCTCGCCGGGCAGGCCTTTCCCCTGGCCGAGCCGGGGATGCTGACCTTCGCCTGGCGGGGCCGGGCCGACCACGTGCATCTGGTGCGCTGGATCCACGCGAGCGCCGACCGGCGGCCGTTCGAGCCCGTCGGCGGCACCGACCTCTGGCTGCTGCGCCTGCCGGTCGAGGACGGCGGGCGTTTCGAGTACAAGCTGGCGGTCGGGCGGGGCGGCCACGAGGAGCTGCTGCTCGATCCGCTGAACCCGGAGCGGGCGGGGGATCCCTTCGGGGAGAATTCGGTGGCGCGCACCCTCGGCTACGAGCGGCCGGAGTGGAGCCTGCCGCGCGGGGCGCCGGCGGGGCGGATCGAGGAGATCATGGTCGCGAGCCGAGCCTTCGGCGAGGCGCGCCGGGCGCGGGTCTACCTGCCGGCAGCGCACGACCCGGCGCGTCCCTGCGCGCTGGTGGTGATCCACGACGGGGACGACTTCGTCGCCTATGCCGACCTGCCGGCCGTCCTCGACAACCTGATCGACGCGGGAGAGATCCCGCCGGTCATCGCGGCGCTGGTGCAGACGCGCGACCGGCTCGGGGAATATTCCGGCGGGCGGCAGCATCCGGCCTTCCTGGTCGGGGACCTGCTGCCGGCGCTCTCGGCGCGCTGGCGGATCTCGGAGGTACCGGCGGAGCGGGTACTGCTCGGGGCGAGCCTCGGGGCGGTGGCCTCGCTGGTGACGGCCTTCCGCCATCCGGGGGTCTTCGGCGGGCTCGTCCTGAAGTCGGGCTCCTTCGTCCTCGACGAGCGGAAGCTCGCCCGGCGGCCGCACCCGGTCTTCCACCGCATCGCGCGGGTGATGCGGGCGCTGCGCCGCGCGCCGCCCTTGCCGCCGACGCGGGCCTTCGTCTCGACCGGCGAGCTCGAGGGGCTGGCCGACGAGAACCGGGCCCTCGCAAGCTTCTTGCGCGAACGCGGGGTTGATGTTCTGTTCAAGAGCGCGTGGGACGGCCACCACTGGCACAATTGGCGCGACCAGCTCCGCGACGGGCTGCGGTGGGTGCTGAGACCCGGGGAGGACCAGACCGGCTGACGGCGCCCGGCAAGAGGCCCCGTCCGCCTTGAGGGGGGACGGGAATGCCGCAGCGGACCGTGAACATCGGCCTGTCGCTCGGGGCCGACATCTGCTGGCCGATCGCCTACGAGAGCCTGCTCGAAGGGCTGAATCTCGACCTGAAGCTGGGCCGGCTCAGTCGTGACAGGGTCAACTTCGCCTGCGAGCGGGTGACGATCGAGCCTTTCGACCTGCGCCAGCCGGTCAAGTACGACGTGGTCATCGACCGGCTGACCCACTGGTACACGATCAGCCGCGAGTGGATAAAGAAGGCGATCGTCCTCAACGACCTCTACGTCTACAACAACCCCTGGTCGATCCAGGCGAACGAGAAGCACACCTCCTATGCCGCGATGATGCGGCTCGGGCTCGACATCCCCGAGACCTGGATGCTGCCGGCCAAGGCCTACGAGCATGCCGACGACCTCGAGCCGACGCTCCGGCAGTACGCGCGGCTCTTCTCACTCGAGGAGATCGGCGAGAAGATCGGCTACCCCTTCTTCATGAAGCCCTACCATGGCGGCGGCTGGAAGGGGGTGACGCGGATCGACGACCTCGCTGGCTTCCAGCGCGCCTACGACGCCAGCGGCACCGACCTGATGAACCTGCAGAAGGCGGTCATCCCCTACGACTGGTTCGTGCGCTGCATCGGGCTCGGGCCGCAGACGCGCAAGGTGAACTACGACCCCTCGGCGCCGCTGCACGACCGCTACACCATGGACACGGACTTCCTCCCCGAGACCGACGCCAAGGTGCTGGAGGACACGACGCTCACCATCAACGCCTTCTTCGGCTGGGACTTCAACTCGTGCGAGGCGCTGGCGCAGGGCGGGATCTGGTACCCGATCGACTTCGCCAACGCCTGCCCGGACAGCCAGGTGACCTCGCTGCACTATCACTGGCCCTGGCTCATCAAGGCGAACCTGCGCTGGTCGATCTTCTGCGGCGCGACCGGGCGGAAGATGCGCAAGACCCTCGACTGGGAGCCCTTCTTCGCCATAGCCGACAAGGACATCTCGCCCCGGGAGAAGCTCGCGGGCTATGCGGCCATCGCGCACCAGCGGTTCGAGACGGAGAAGTTCCGCGACTTCTGCCGCAAGCATCTCGGGCATCTCGACGAGCTCGCCTACGACTTCTTCGGGACGGAGAAGCTCCGGGAGGCGATCAATCGCAAGGTGACCGCGCTCTTCCCGGCGCACGAGATCGACGAGTTCACCGAGCTCTTCTGGCAGCGCGTGCAGACCTGGCGCGAGCAGGAAGGGGCGCGCGGCGATGAAGCAGGCTTCTAGGTGGTACTCGGAGCGCATCGAGCAGGAGATCACGCTGGTCCGCTGGGGCCACTGGGGGCAGCCGGTGCTGGTTTTCCCCACCGCGGGCGGCGACGCCGAGGAGATCGAGCGGATGCAGCTCGTCGGGGCGCTGATGCCGCTGATCGAGGGCGGGCGGATCAAGGTCTATAGCTGCGACAACCTCGCCGGCCGCGCCTTCGCCGCGCGGACGGGCTCGGTCGAATACCGCTGCGCGCTGCTCAACCGCTTCGAGGAGTGCGTGGCCGAGGAGGTGGTGCCGGCGATCCGCGCCGACTGCCGCGACGGCGGCGCCGAGGTGGCGGCGGCGGGGGCCTCGCTCGGCGCCTTCATGGCGGTGGCGGTGGCCGCGCGCTACCCCTGGGCCTTCCGCGCCGCGGTGGGCATGAGCGGCAGCTACGACCTCGAGCGGGTGTTCGAGTTCAAGGGCAACGACGACTACTACTTCTCCACGCCGATGAGCTTCCTGCCGAACCTCGGCGGCGGGGCGATGCTCGACCTGCTGCGCCGGCGCTTCTTCGTCCTCGCCTATGGCGGCGGGCGGTGGGAGAACCCCGAGGACAGCTGGCGGCTGGCCGGCATCCTCGGCGCCAAGGGCATCCCCAACCGCGTCGACCCCTGGGGGCCGGAATACGACCATGACTGGCCGACCTGGCGGAAGATGCTGCCGCTCTACCTCGACGACCTCGTGGCCTGAGACGCGGAGGACCCGATGAACGTGATCTTCCTCGAGCCGGGCTTCCCCGCCAACCAGCGCGCATTCGTCCGGGCGCTGCACTCGGTCGGGGCCTTCGTCATCGGGGTGGGCGACCGGCCCTACGAGTGGCTGGACGACGAGCTCAAGGGCTGGCTCGGCGCCTACCAGCAGATCGCCTCGGTGACCGACGAGGGGGCGCT
>NZ_CALLYO010000533.1 GCF_937858865.1 uncultured Amaricoccus sp.
GCAAGTACCGCTCCGAGCTCGAGCTTTCCCAGGCCACGCTTGACCGCATGTCCGAAGCGGTGGCGGTCTTCGACGCCTCCGGCATGCTCGTCTTCGTGAACTCCGCCTTCGAGACCCTCTGGGGCCTCGACCCGATGGAGGGGCTGAACGGCCCCGGCGTCGCCGAGATGTGCGCGCTCTGGACCGAGCGCTGCGCCCCCTCCCCGGTCTGGGCGCGGCTCGCCGAATTCGCCACCGCCGGCGCCGAGGCCCGCACCAGCTGGACCGCCCCCGTCGAGACCCGGGACGGGATCCGCCTCGACGTGCTGGTCGCGCCGCTTCCCGACACCTCCGCCCTCGTCGTCTTCCGCACGCCCGCCCCCGAGGCGCAGGCGGACGGCACCCTCTCGGCCCTCGCCCTCGAGCAGCTCCGCCTGCCGGCCGAGGCCGCCGTCGAGAAGCTCGCCGCCGCCATCCCGACCGCCCGCTCGACCGCCGCCTTCCAGGCCCTCTCCGGCGCCGCCCAGGGACTGCGCGACGGCCTCGACCGCGCCCGCGAGCTGGAAGCCGCCGGCACCGGGCCGGACGCGGCGCCGCTCGCCGGAGCCGCCGCCGCCCTCGCCCGCCGCGGCCTCCGCCTCGACCTCCCCGACGCCGCCCGCGCCTGGACGGCGCCCGAACGCCGCCTCGCCCTTGCGCTCGCCTTCGCCGCCGCCGACGCCGCCGCCCCCGGCGCCGCCATCGCCATCGCCGGCGACGCCGCCGCCCTGACCGCCACCGTCGAGGCCGCCGCGACGCCCGCGCGCGGCGAGAGCCTCGGCCTCGCCCTCGCCCGCCGGCTCGCCGAGGCGTCCGGCGGCTCCCTCGCCGCCGCCACCGACGCCGGCACGGCGACCTTCACCGCCACGCTCCCGACGGCCGCCCGCACCCTGCGCTCGGCCTGACGCAGTCGCCGGGCGCTCCAAGAAGGCCCGTTAACCACCATGAAGGTCGAGTTAAGGCCGGCGTTGGCATTCAGCGATTTCAATGGCTTGAGTGGAGTCGCACGCGTGCGACTCCGTGCGGGTGGCGGCCGCGTTCGGCGAGGCGATCCGACGGTTTCCGCGTGATAGCTCCCGCCCGCGTCACGCCCGCAGCTCCTCGAACCAGCCGAGCCGCCGCATGGCGAGCTTCTCCACCTCGAGCAGCAGCATCAGCCCCACCCCGATCGCGATCACCATCGCGCCGTCGGCGAGGCGGACCGGCCGGCTGTCGAAGATCGCCTGCATGACGGGCGCATAGGTGAAGGCGAGCTGCCCCGCCACCACCGCGGCGATCGCCGCCAGCACCGCCGGCGTGCCGAGCGCGCCGCGCCAGGTCAGCGAGCGCATGTGCAGGTAGCGCACGTTGAAGAGATAGAAGATCTCCGCCACCACGATCATGCAGACGACCAGCGTCCGCGCATAGGCGAGATCGTCCCCCCGCCCGAGCGAGAAGAAGAAGACGAAGAGCGCCGCTGCCGCCATCAGCAGCGAGACCACCACCACCCGCCAGACCAGGAAGGGCGAGAGCAGCGGCGCCCGCGCGTCGCGCGGCGGGCGCTCCATCACCCCCGGCTCCGGCGGCTCGAAGGCGAGAACGAGCCCGAGGGTCACGGTCAGGATCAGGTTCACCCACAGGATCTGCGTCGCGCTCATCGGCAGGGCGAAGCCGGCGAGGATCGCCACGATCACCGCGAAGGCCTCGCCGCCGTTGGTCGGCAGCGTCCAGGCGATCACCTTGCGGATGTTGTCGTAGACCGTCCGCCCCTCGCTGACCGCCGCCACGATCGAGGCGAAGTTGTCGTCGAGCAGCACCATCTCCGACGCCTCCCGCGCCGCCGCCGTGCCCTTCTGCCCCATGGCGGTGCCGACGTCCGCCTGCTTCAGCGCCGGCGCGTCGTTCACCCCGTCGCCGGTCATCGCGACGATCGCCCCGTCCGCCTGCAGCGCCCGCACGATGCGCAGCTTGTGCTCGGGGCTGGTGCGGGCGAAGACCGACACCCGCTCCACCGCGCCGGCGAGATCGGCATCCGACATGGCGTCGACCTCGGCGCCGGTCATCGCCTCCAGCCGCCCGTCCCCCGCGGCGGCGAGCCCGAGCTGCCGCCCGATGGCGACCGCCGTGTCCACATGGTCGCCGGTGATCATCTTGACCGCGATCCCCGCCGAGCGGCACTCGGCGATCGCCGCCACCGCCTCGCGCCGCGGCGGATCGAGGAAGCCCATGATCCCGAGGAACTCCAGCCCCTCCTCGAGGTCGGCCGGGGCGAGCCGGTCCGGCGGCGCCGGCAGCCGCCGCGCGGCGAAGCCGAGCACCCGCTCGCCCTCGGCGCCGAGCCGCGCGATCCGCGCCTCCCACGGCCCGCCCGATGCCCGCGCCAGCTCCAGCACCACCTCCGGCGCGCCCTTGACGAGGATCAGCCCCTCGCCCGCCGGCCCCTCGTGCAGCGTGGCCATGTAGCGGTGCGCCGCATCGAACGGGATCTCGTCCCGCCGCGGCCACTCGCCGCGGGCATGCGCCGGATCGAGCCCCGCCTTCATGGCGAGCGCCACCAGCGCCCCCTCCATCGGGTCGCCGGTCACGCCCCAGACGCCATCCTCCTCCCGCAGGAGAGCGTCGTTGCACATGAGCCCGCAGGTCAGGATCGGCGCCAGCGCGGCGATCGCCGCGGCATCATCGTCGTGGTTCTCGGCCGTCAGGCCGCCCTCGGGCGCGTAGCCCGACCCCTCCACCGCCAGCCGGTGGCCCTCGACCATGACGTGGCGCACCATCATCTCGTTGCGGGTCAGCGTCCCGGTCTTGTCGGTGCAGATGACCGACACCGCGCCGAGCGTCTCCACCGCCGGCAGCTTGCGCACCACCGCGCGGCGGGCGGCCATGCGCCGCACGCCGATCGCCATGGTGATGGTCAGCACCGCCGGCAGCCCCTCGGGCACCACGCCCACGGTCAGCGCCACCACCGAGATCAGCGCGTCCGGCCAGTCGAAGCCGCGCACCTGGGTCGCGAAGAGGAAGAGCAGGGCCGCGCCGCCGAGGATCACCCAGGTGAAGCCGCGGGCGAAACGGTCGATCTGCCGCAGGAGCGGCGTCACCATCGGCTCCACGTCGGAGATCATCTTGCTGATGCGGCCGATCTCGGTGCGCGGTCCCGTCGCCACCACCACGCCCGTCCCCTGACCGGTGGCGACCAGGGTGCCGGAGTAGGCCATGCCCTCGCGGTCGCCGAGCGGGGCGCCGGAGGCGACCGGCGCCTCGCGCTTGGCCGCCGTCACCGACTCGCCGGTCAGCGGCGCCTCGTCGATCGAGAGCCCGCGCGCCCGGAGGAGCCGCAGGTCGGCCGGCACCCGCTCGCCCGCCTCGATCAGCACCACGTCGCCCGGCACCAGCGCCTCGACGGCCACCTTCTCGCGCGTGCCGCCGCGCAGCACGCTCGCATGCGGGGCGATGAGGTCGCGGATGGCGCGCAGCGCCTGCTCGGCCTTGCCCTCCTGGATGAAGCCGACGATGGCATTGACCACCACCACGACCAGGATCACCGCCGCGTCGATGACATGGCCCAGCACCATCGCCGCCACGGCGCCGCCCAGCATCACGAAGATCAGCGTGTTGTTGAACTGCGCGAGGAAGCGCCACAGCGGATGCGCCGGCGGCGGCGCCGGCAGCGCGTTCGGGCCGTGCCGCGCCAGCCGCGCCGCCGCCTCGCCGCCGTCGAGCCCGTCCGGACGGCTCGCCAGCCGGTCGAGCGCCGCCTCCGCGGTCAGCGCGTGCCAGTCGGTCGCCTCGTCCTGCGCCATGCCGTCCGTCCCCCTGTCGCCGTGCCTCCCACATGGCGCGGCGGCGGAGGCCATGCAACCCATGCGCGCGGCCATGCGCGCGGCCCATGCGCGCGGCCCTTGCACCCGCCGGCGGGCCGGGTAGAACGACCGCCAGCAACGCGCGGCAGAACGGACACGAATTGGATTCAACCCTGACGCTCGGCTCGCCCGCCGCCACCGAGGCCCTCGCCCGCGCCATCGCGCCGCACCTCGGCCCGGGCGACATGGTCGGCCTCTCCGGCGGCCTCGGCGCGGGCAAGAGCACCTTCGCGCGGGCGCTCGTCGCCGCGCGCCTCGCCGCCCTCGGCCGCGCCGAGGACATCCCCTCGCCGAGCTACACCCTGGTGCAGACCTACGAGCTCGACGGGGTCGAGCTCTGGCACGCCGACCTCTACCGCCTCGCCTCGCCGGCCGAGGCCGGCGAGCTCGGCCTCGAGGACGCCTTCGCCACCGCGATCACCGTCGTCGAATGGGCCGAGCGCCTCGGCGCCGCGCTCCCCGCCCGGCGCCTCATGCTCTCGCTCGAGCTCGTCCCCGGCGCCGACGACGCCCGCCGCGCCCGCCTCTCGGCCGAAGGCCCGGGCTGGGACTGGCTCCCCGCCGTGCTGGCCGAGGCGGCATGACCCGCGCCGAGGAGATCAGCGACTTCCTCGCCCGCGAGGGCTGGGGCTGGGCCGAGCGCACGCCCTTGGCCGGCGACGCCTCCGCCCGCCGCTACGAGCGGCTGAAGCGCGGCTTCCAGCGCGCCATCCTCATGGACATGCCCCCCGCGAGCGGCCTCGACATCCGCCCCTTCCTCGCCGTCACCGCCTGGCTGCGCGCCGGCCGCTTCAGCGCCCCCGAAGTGCTCGGCGCCGACCGCGCCCGCGGTCTCGCCCTCCTCGAGGACCTCGGCGACGACCTCTTCGCCACCCTCTGCGCCGCGCAGCCTTCCCGCGAGCCCGCCCTCTACCGCGCCGCCGTCGAGGTCCTGGCCCAGATCCAGCGCCGCCCCCTGCCCGGCGAGGACGTCGGCTGGAGCCCGCCGCCCTACGACCTGGCCTTCCTGATGCGCGAGGTCCGCCTGGTGCCGGAATGGTACCTCCCCGCCGTCACCGGCACCCCCGTCTCCGCCGACCTCGCCGCCGAGTACGACGCCCTCCTCGAGCCGCGGCTCACCGCCGTCGCCGCGCCGCAGGTCCCGGTCCTGCGCGACTACCACGCCGAGAACCTGCTCTGGCTCCCCGGCCGCCGCAACCACGCCCGCGTCGGCCTGCTCGACTACCAGGACATGCTGCACGGCCACCCGGCCTACGACCTCATGTCGCTCACCGACGACGCCCGCCGCGACGTCTCCCCGGCGCTGCGCACCGCCCTCCTCGACCGCTACCTCGAGCTCACCCGGGCCGATCCCGAGCCCTTCCGCGCCGAGGCCGCCCTCCTCGCCGCCCAGCGCAACCTCAAGATCCTCGGCCTCTTCACCCGCCTCTGCCGCCGCGACGGCAAGCCGCGCTACCTCGCCTACCTCCCCCGGGTCTGGACCAACCTCACCGCCGAGCTCGCCCACCCCTCCCTCGCCCCCCTCGCCGCCTTCGTCGCCGCCCACGTCCCCGCCCCGACCCCGGACGTCCTCGCCCGGATCGAGGCCGCATGACCCCGCAGGCCGTGATGATCTTCGCCGCCGGCCTCGGCACCCGCATGGGCGCGCTGACCCGCACCCGCCCGAAGGCCCTCATCGAGGTCGCCGGCCGCCCCCTCATCGACCACGCCCTCGCGCTGGTCCGCGAGGCGCGCATCCCCCGCGTCGTCGTCAACACCCACGCCCACGCCGACCAGCTCGCCGCCCACCTCGCCCTGACCGCCCCCGACGTCCTCCTCTCCCACGAGCCCGTCCTCCTCGAGACCGGCGGCGGCCTCCGCCATGCCCTCCCCCTCCTCGGCCCCGGCCCGGTCTTCACCCTCAACGCCGACATGGTCTGGACCGGCCCCAACCCCCTCACCGCCCTCGCCGAGGCCTGGCGAGGCCCCGAAGCGAACGGCGGCGCCCTCCTCTCCCTCGTCCCCCGCGAGGCCGCTACGGGCCACGCCGGCCCCGGCGACTTCTTCCTCCCCCTCCGCCGCCGCGGCGACGCCTCGACCGCGCCTTACGTCTACGCCGGCGCCCAGATCATCGACCCCGCCGCCCTCGCCGGCTTCCCGGCCGAGGCCTTCTCCATGAACCCAGTCTGGGACGCCCT
>NZ_CALLYO010000534.1 GCF_937858865.1 uncultured Amaricoccus sp.
GGTTCGCCTCCGCCTCCGGATCGAGCCCCGCCGCCCGCCGCCGCGCCAGCTCCTCCGCCGTCGCCGGGGCGCGAAAGCCGTCGAGCCGCGTCACGCAGGCCGCCTCCAGCGCCGCGAGCTCCGGCGGCGCCGCCTCCGGCACCAGCGCCAGGAAGGCCCCGAGCGCCGCCACCCGCAGCCCGAGCTCGAAGCGGGCGCACTCCGCCGCCACCCCGGCCGCCGCCGCATCGAGCTCCGCCTCGCCCCGCCCCGCGGCCAGCCGGAACGGCGCCTTCAGTGTCGCATGGAAGCCGTAGCGCGCCGGCTCGGCCACCAGCGCCGCGCGCGGCACCGGCAGCCCCGGCAGCTCGAAAGATCCCTCTCCCAGCCAGTCCGACCCGAAGCGGGCCAGCGCGCTCCCCTCGGCGGGCGCGAAATAGATTGCATGCCGCCGCCAGCCGTCCATCTTGGTCCCCGAGCAGATGAGCAGGCCCATGCCATACGACCTCCGCCCGGCGCAACCGCGCACCCTCCTCCTCGCCAACGCCCGCATCGTCCTCGAGACGGAAACGATGACCGGCAGCCTCCTGGTCCGCGACGGCCGGATCGCCGCCATCGACAGCGGCCCCGCCGTGCCCGCCGGCGCCGAGGACTGCGAGGGCGACTTCCTCGCCCCCGGCCTCGTCGAGCTCCACACCGACAACCTCGAGCGCCACCTCGAGCCCCGCCCCGGCGTCCGCTGGCCGGAGGCGGCCGCCATCCTCGCCCACGACGCCGAGCTCGCCGGCACCGGCATCACCACCGTCTTCGACGCGCTGCGCATCGGCTCGCTCGTCGCCGGCGGCAAGGCCGGCTTCCGCCGCTACGCCCGCCCGCTCGCCAGCGAGATCCTCCGCCTGCACGCCTCCGGCACGCTGCGCATCCGCCACCGGCTGCACCTGCGCGCCGAGATCTGCTCCGAGACCCTCGCCGAGGAGATCGCCGAATTCTCCCCCGCCGACCGCGTCGGCATCGTCAGCCTGATGGACCACACCCCCGGCCAGCGCCAGTTCACCGACATCTCGCGCCTGCGCGCCTACGCCACCGGCCACCGCGGCATGACCGAGGCCGAGTTCCAGGCCCATGTCGCCAGCCTCCGCGCGCTCAGCGCCCGCAACGGCGCCCGCCACGAGGCCGCCGCCGTCGCCGGCGCCCGCCGCCTCGGCGCCACCCTCGCCAGCCACGACGACGCGACCGAGGCCCAGGTCGCCGCCTCCGCCGCCCACGGCGCCCGCATCGCCGAATTCCCCACCACCTTCGAGGCGGCCGCCGCCTGCCGCGCCCGCGGCATCGCCGTGATGATGGGCGCGCCCAACCTCATCCGCGGCGGCTCGCACGCCGGCAACGTCTCCGCCGCCGCCCTCGCCGAGGCCGGCCTCCTCGACATCCTCTCCTCCGACTACGCCCCGGCCAGCCTCCTCGCCGGCGCCGTCCGCCTCGGCACGCTCACGGGCGACATGGCCGCCGGCATCGCCCGCGTCACCGCCGCCCCCGCCCGCGCCGCCGGCCTCCCCGACCGCGGCCGCATCGCGCCCGGCCTCCGCGCCGACCTCCTCCGCTTCCGCCTCGCCCATGGCCATCCGGTGCCGCGCGGCGTCTGGGTCGGCGGCGCCCGCGTCGCCTGAGGCGGCCTTGCTCTCCTACCAGCACGCCTACCACGCCGGCGGCCCGGCCGACCTGCACAAGCACATCGTCCTGGCCGAGCTCCTCGCCCGCCTGACCGCCAAGCCGCGCGGCATCTCCTACGCCGAGACCCACGCCGGCCGCGCCCTCTACGACCTCGCCGCCCCCGAGGCGCTCAAGACCGGCGAGGCCGCCCAGGGCATCGCCCGCCTCGCCCCCGACCCCGCCACCCCCTTCGGCCGCGCCCTCGCCGCCACCCGCACCCAACACGGCCCCACCGCCTACCCCGGCTCCCCCCTCATCGCCCGCACGCTCCTCCGCCCGCAGGACCGCCTCACCCTGATGGAGCTCCACCCCGCCGAGCACGCCGCGCTCGCGAAAGCCCTCCCCGGCGCCGCCATCCACCGCCGCGACGGCTACGAGGGCCTCCTCGCGCTGGCCCCGCTCGCCCCGCGCCGCGGCCTCGTCCTCGTCGACCCCTCCTACGAGATGAAGGGCGAATACGCCGCCGCCGCCGGCTTCGCCCGCCGCCTGCTCGCCAAATGGCCCGAAGCGGCGATCCTCCTCTGGTACCCCCTCCTCCCCGAGGCCCGCCACCGCGCCCTCCTCGCCGCCCTCGCCCCCCTCGCCCTTTTCGTCGACGAGGTCGCCTTCGCCCCCCGCCCGTCCCGCGGCATGACCGGCTCCGGCCTCGCCCTGCTCAACGCCCCCTGGGGCGCCGCGGCAGCCTTCGCCGCCGCCCACGCCCAGGCCGCCCCGGTCCTCGTCCCGAAGACACGTTAACGAAGATTGCCGTCCGGTTACCGGAAAGGAAATTTCCAAGCGATACCAGCGAGATGCTCCGGGTGGGCGCGCGCGCCCACCCGCGCCCTCAGCGCAGCAGCAGCCGGCTCTGGAAGGCCCACTGGTCGGCGCACATCCGCCGGAGGTCGAGCCCCGCCCGCCAGCCGAACAGCTCCGCCGCCAGCCGCGCGTCGGCCACCGACTCCGCCACGTCCCCCGCCCGCCGCGGCGCGATGGCATAGGGGATCGCCCGCCCCACCGCCGCCCCGAAGGCCGCCACCGCCTCGAGCACGCTGTGCCCCCGCCCGCGCCCGAGGTTGACCGCCAGATGCCGCCCCGCCCCCTCCCCGGCCAGCAGGAAGTCGAGCGCCGCCAGATGCCCGCGCGCCAGGTCGACCACGTGGATATAGTCGCGGATCGCCGTCCCGTCCGGCGTCGGATAATCGTCGCCGAAGACCGACAGCCGCTCGCGCACCCCCGCCGCCGTCTGCGCCACATAGGGAAAGAGGTTGTTCGGCACCCCGCGCGGATCCTCGCCGATCAGCCCCGAGACATGCGCCCCCACCGGATTGAAATAGCGCAGCGACACCGCCGCGAACTCCGGCCGCGCCGCCACCACCTCGCCGATCGTCTGCTCGACCACGAGCTTGGTCCGCCCGTAGGGATTGACCGCCCGCAGCGGCGCCCCCTCCGGGATCGGGTTCGCCTCCGGCAGGCCATAGACCGTCGCCGAGGAGGAGAAGACCAGCCGGCCCACCCGATGCGCCAGCATCGCCTCCATCAGCGCCACCGCCCCGCCCACGTTCACCCGCATGTAGCGCAGCGGCTCGGCGACCGACTCGGCCACCGCCTTCAGCCCGGCCATGTGCACGACCGCGTCGATCTCGTGGCGGGAAAAGACCATGTCGAGAACGCCCGCGTCGCGGACATCCCCCTCGACCAGCTCCGGCGCCCCGGGCCCGATCGCCGCGATCCGCTCCGGCACGTCGCGCGCGGCGTTGGAGAAATCGTCGAGAATCACCACCCGCCGCCCGGCCGCGAGCAGCTCCGCCACCACGTGCGAGCCGATGTACCCCGCCCCGCCGGTGACCAGAACGCTCCCGCCCTCAGCCACGCGCACCGCCCGCCCTCGACACGAGCCCCCGCGACCGACCGCCGAACCGGGGCCGCCCCCTCACATCTTCGGTCCGCAAATATCCTCGGGGGTGAACTGGCCGCAGGCCAGGAGGGGGCGGAAAGCCCCCTCGCGCCCGCGCCGCAACCGGCGCCGGCACCGCAGGCCCCGCCGCCCGAAAACGCCGGGGGGCAGCCGAAGCCGCCCCCCGCGATCCGCGCCGCACCTGCCGCCTACTGGCCGACCTGCGCGAAGGCAGCGTCGAACCGCTCCTGCGCCTTCTTCGGATTCTTCGCCGTCTTCGCCGCCTCGAGGTTCGAGGACGGATCGCCGACCGTGATCAGCATCACCATGCCCATCGCGAGATGCGGCGTGCACTTCACCCCGTAGACGCCCTCCTCGGTCAGCGTCACCTCGAGATCCTCGTTGAGCTTGCCCTTGAAGGGCTCGGCCCCGTCCGGGATCATCCCCTTGATGCTCTCGGCGTCGTGGCCCTTGTCGGTGGCGACGAAGTGGATGGTGTCGCCCGGCTGGGCCTTGACGAAGCCCGGCTCGAACACCATGACGCCGCTCTCGCCCTTGTTGAGCATCTGGACCTCGAAGGTTTCGGCCGAGACCGCACCCGCGGTCGCGCCCAGCAGGGCCGCCATCAGCAGGGTTCCGACTAATCTCATTTGCTTCTCCTCTGCGGGCTTCCCCCGCGGTTGCGTACCGGGATCTGCGTCCCACGCCGGCGATATAGGGTCGGTCGGGGCGCGCAGTTTGCGCAAGCGCAAGTTGGAAGGCAAGCGGTTGACGACTGCGCGACCCGACGGCCATTCTTTGCGAATTTGCAACGAGCCGACCACGCGGACGGGTCACAGAAGTTGCATTCCGGTCCGGCGGGAGGCGGAGACATGGCCAGACGGCAGAGGGCGGCAGCAGCGGCCCACGCGGCGACCGGCGTGGCGATCGGCGCGATGCTCGCCCTGCTGCTGCTCGTGCTCGGCGCGCTCCCCGGCGCGGCGAAGACGCTGCAGGAGCATCTCGCCGGCATCGCGCCCGCCGACCTCCTCCCCGGTGCCGCGAGCTTCGGCCAGCCCGAGGGCGACCCGCCGCTCGTGCCGCTCCTCGGCGCGGACGGCGCGCGCGTCGGCTGGGCCTACCTCAACACCGACTTCACCACCTCGATCGGCTATTCCGGCAAGCCCATCCACATCGTCGTCGGCATCGACCCGGCCGGAACGGTCCGCGGCCTGAAGCTCGTCGAGCACCACGAGCCGATCGTGCTCATCGGCATCCCCGAGGCCGAGGTGATGGCGGCGCTCAACCAGCTGATCGATCAGGACCTCGGCCCGGTCGCCGCCGGCGCGGCGAAGCCGCCGCAGGTCGAGATCGTCTCCGGCGCCACCGTCACCGTGCTCGTCATGGGCGACAGCGTGGTCCGCTCGGCGGTGAAGCTCATCCGCAGCGGGCGCCTCGCGGGCGTCGCGGCCACCGCCGCGGCGCCGGCGGCCGTGACCCGCGCGCTCGACCCGGCCGTCACCGCGATCCGCGACTGGTCGAGCCTCGTCGGCGACGGCTCGGTGCGCAGCCTGCGCCTCACCGTCGGCGAGGTCAGCCAGGCCTTCACCGACGCCGGACAGCCGGCCGCCGCCGGCCACCCCGAGACCCGCAACCCCGAGGACCGCTTCATCGACCTCTACGTCGCGCCCGTCTCGGTGCCCTCGATCGGCCGCAGCCTGCTCGGCGACACCGCCTACGAGCGCATGGCCGCGAAGCTCGCGCCCGGCCAGGCCGCGGTCCTCATCGCCGGCGACGGCGCCTATTCGTTCAAGGGCTCGGGCTACGTGCGCGGCGGCATCTTCGACCGCGTCGAGCTGCTGCAGGACGGCCAGGGCACCCGCTTCCGCGACCGCAACCACACCCGGCTCAACGCCATCGCCGCCGAGGGCGCGCCGCGGCTGAAGGAGATCGGCCTCTTCGTGGTGCCGGAGGACTTCGCCTTCGACGCGACCCAGCCCTTCGACCTGCAGCTGCTCGTCCAGCGCACCACCGAGGGGCGCGACAAGACGACGCTGCCCTTCGACCTCGGCTACACCCTGCCCGAATCCTACCTGCTGCCGGCCCCGCCGCCGCCCGCGCCCGCCGCCGCGACGCCCGCGCCCGAGACGGCGCCGCAGACGGCTCCCGCCGGCCTCTCCGACGAGGAGGAGGGCCCCCCGCTCTGGATCTCGATCTGGCAGATGAACCGGGGGCCGATCGCCGTCACCGTCACCGCCCTCCTCATCCTGACCGTCATCTTCTTCTTCCAGAACACGCTGGCCAGGCGGCCGAAGCTGCTCAAGGGCGTGCGCTACACCTACCTCGCCTTCACGCTGGTCTGGCTCGGCTGGATCGCCAACACCCAGCTCTCGGTCGTGAACGTCTTCACCTTCTTCAACGCGCTCGTCACCGGCTTCTCCTGGGACTTCTTCCTCTCGGCACCGCTCATCTTCATCCTCTGGGCCGCGGTCGCCGCCGGCCTGCTCTTCTGGGGCCGCGGCCCCTTCTGCGGCTGGCTCTGCCCGTTCGGCGCGCTGCAGGAGTTCGCCAGCCTCGCCGCCAAGAAGCTCCGCATCCCGCAGATCACCGTGCCCTGGGCGCTGCACGAGCGGCTCTGGCCGATCAAGTACATGATCTTCCTCGGCCTCTTCGGCCTCTCGCTCTACTCGCTCGCCTATGCCGAGATGCTGGCCGAGGTCGAGCCCTTCAAGACCGCGATCGTGCTCAAGTTCAACCGCGAGCTGGTCTTCATCGCGATCGCGCTGCTCTGGCTCCTGCCCGGCCTCTTCATCGAGCGCTTCTTCTGCCGCTACATCTGCCCGCTCGGCGCCGCGCTCGCCATCCCCGGCCGGCTGCGCATGTTCGAGTGGCTGAAGCGCTGGCCCGAGTGCGGCTCGCCCTGCCACCGCTGCGCCGTCGAATGCCCGGTCCAGGCGATCCACCCCGAAGGCAACATCAACGTCAACGAATGCATCTACTGCATGCACTGCCAGGAGCTCTACCACTCCGAGACCCGCTGCCCGCACATGATGATGGTCAAGGCGCGGCGCGACAAGATTGCCAAGTCCTCAGCCCCCAAACTCTGAAGGAGAGACAGTCATGGCTGAAGAAACAAGGTCCGGCCTCAACCGCCGACAGCTGCTCGGCACCTCCGCGGCGATCGCCGCCGGCGCTCCCGCCCTCGGGGGCCTCGGCCTGCTCGGCGCCAGCCCGGCCCGCGCCCAGGAGAGCCACGCCACCGTCGCCCCCGGCGAGCTCGACGAATACTACGTCTTCGTCTCCGGCGGCCATTCCGGCGAGATCCGCATCGTCGGCCTGCCCTCGATGCGCGAGCTCATCCGCATCCCGGTCTTCAACCGTGACAGCGCGACCGGCTGGGGCCAGACCAACGAGAGCCTGCGCGTGCTGACCGAGGGGCTCCTCCCCGAGACGCGCGAGTTCCTCTCGACCCGCGGCGGCACCTACATGAACGGCGACCTGCACCACCCGCACCCGTCGCAGACCGACGCCACCTACGACGGCCGCTACCTCTTCGCCAACGACAAGGCCAACACCCGCGTCTGCCGCATCCGCCTCGACGTCATGCGCTGCGACAAGATCATCCAGCTCCCGAACCAGCACACCGTGCACGGCCTCAGGGTGCAGAAGTACCCGAAGACCGGCTACGTCTTCGCCAACGGCGAGGACGGCGTGCCGCTGCCCAACGACGGCACGGTCCTCGACGAGCCGGACAAGTACTGGTCGATCTTCTCCGCCATCGACGGCGACACGATGGAGGTCGCCTGGCAGATCCGCGTCGACGGCAACCTCGACAACGTCGATGCCGACTACCAGGGCAAATACTGCTTCTCGACCTGCTACAACTCCGAGGGCGGCGTCACGCTCGCCGACATGATGGCGGCCGACGAGGACTGGGTCGTCATCTTCAACATCAAGCGCATCGAGGAAGCGGTCGCCGCCGGCAAGGCCGAGATCATCAACGGCGTCCCCGTGCTCGACGGCACGCACGGCTCGCCCTACACCCGCTACGTGCCGGTCGCGAACGGCCCGCACGGCATGAACACCGCGCCGGACGGCATCCACGTCGTCGCCAACGGCAAGCTCTCGCCCACCGTCACCGTCTTCGACGTGCGCAAGTTCGACGACCTCTTCGACGACAAGATCGAGCCGCGCGACACCGTCGTCGCCGAGCCCGAGCTCGGCCTCGGCCCGTTGCACACCGCCTTCGACGGCCGCGGCAACGCCTACACCACGCTCTTCATCGACAGCCAGGTCTGCAAGTGGAACATCGACGACGCCAGGCGCGCCTTCCAGGGCGAGCAGGTCGACCCGATCAAGCAGAAGCTCGACGTCCACTACCAGCCCGGCCACAACCACACCTCGATGGGCCAGACCAAGGAAGCCGACGGCAAGTGGCTGATCTCGCTAAACAAGTTCTCGAAGGACCGCTTCCTCAACGCCGGCCCGCTCAAGCCCGAGTGCGACCAGCTCATCGACATCTCCGGCGACGAGATGGTGATCGTCCACGACAATCCGACCTACGCCGAGCCGCATGACGCGACGATCGTGCATGCGTCCAAGATCAACCCGATCTCGATCTGGGACCGCGCCGACCCCTTCTTCGCCGAGACGGTGAAGATGGCCGAGGCCGACGGCATCGACCTCATGGTCGCGGGCGACGTCATCCGCGACGGCGACAAGGTGCGGGTCTACATGACCTCCGCCGCCCCCGCCTTCAGCCTCGAGAGCTTCACCGTGAAGCAGGGCGACGAGGTGACCGTCGTCGTCACCAACATCGACGAGGTCGAGGACCTGACGCACGGCTTCTCGATCGTCAACTACGGCATCAACATGGAGATCGCGCCGCAGGCCACCGCCTCGGTGACCTTCAAGGCCGACAAGCCCGGGGTCTACTGGTACTACTGCTCCTGGTTCTGCCATGCGATGCACATGGAGATGAAGGGCCGCATGCTGGTGGAGCCCGCCGGCGCATGACCCCGCTCGTCTCCCTGCTCGCGGCCCTCGCCGCCCTGCCCGGCCTCGCCGCCGCCGAGACGCGCCTGATCGCGCCCGGCGACGACCTCGCCGCCGCGGTGGCCTCGGCCGCGCCGGGGGACGAGCTCGTGCTCGCGGCCGGCGTCCACGCCGGCCCGGTGGCGCTCGACCGCGGGGTGACGCTCCGCGGCGAGCCCGGCGCTGTCCTCGACGGGGGGGGCGAGGGCAGCGTCGTCACCGTGACCGCCCCCGGCGTCACCATCCGCGACCTCACGATCCGCGCCTCCGGCCCGGACCGCGCCGCGATGGACGCCGGTATCGTCCTCGACAAGGGCGCCACCGGCGCCCTCGTCGAGCGCAACACCCTCCTCGACAACCTGCACGGCGTGCGCATCCAGGGCGCGCAGGACGCCACCGTCCGCGACAACGCCATCACCGGCCGCAGCGGGCGGCAGGCCGACGCCGGCAACGGCGTCATGATCTGGAACGCCCCCGGCGCGCTGGTCGAGAACAACGTCATCCGCCTCGGCCGCGACGGCATCTTCACGCGCGTCTCCAAGCGCGACACCTTCCGCGGCAACCGCTTCGAGAAGACCCGCTTCGCCATCCACTACATGTATACGAACGACAGCGTGATCGAGGACAACGTCTCGGTCGACAATACCGTCGGCTACGCGATCATGTTCTCCGACCGGCTGAAGATCGCCGGCAACGTCTCCGACGGCGACCGCGACCACGGCCTGCTGCTCAACTCCGCCAACAAGTCCGAGATCACCGGCAACCGCGTCACCGGCCGCGAGCTTCCCGCCGCCCGCTGGCTCACCATGTCGCAGGGTGCCGACGCCGACGACGGCATGCCCTCCGCCGAGTCCGCCGCCGGGTCCGCCGCCGAGCCGGCCGCCGCCGCCGCGCCGCATGCCGCCGGCGACCGGGTCGGCCCGGAGAAGTGCGTCTTCATCTACAACGCCAACCGGAACGTCTTCCGCGACAACCACTTCGAGAACTGCCGCATCGGCATCCACTTCACCGCCGGCGCCGAGGGCAACGCCGTCTCCGGCAACGCCTTCGTCGGCAACCAGACGCAGGTGAAGTACGTCGGCACCCGCAACCTCGACTGGTCCGAGGACGGCCGCGGCAACTACTGGTCCGACAACCCCGCCTTCGACCTCGACGGCGACGGCATCGCCGACGCCGCCTACCGCCCGAACGACATCATCGACCGGGTGATGTGGACCGCCCCCCAGGCGCGCCTCCTCATGACCAGCCCCGCCGTCCAGGTGATCCGCTGGGCGCAGTCCCGCTTCCCCGCCACGCTGCCCGGCGGCGTCGTCGACTCGGCGCCGCTGATGGCCCCGCCACCGGAACCGCACCCATGACCACGACCACCGTCGCCCTCCACGGCGTCACCAAGCGCTACGGCCCGATCGCCGCCGTGCGCGAGCTCGACCTCGCGCTCCACGCCGGCGAGGTCATCGCGCTCGTCGGCCACAACGGCGCCGGCAAGACCACGCAGATCAAGATGATGCTCGGCCTCGCCCGCCCGACCGAGGGCCGCGTCGAGCTCCTCGGCGGCGATCCGGCCGTGCACGGCCTCGCGCTGCGCCGCGAGGTCGGCTACCTGCCCGAGAGCGTCTCCTTCCACCTCGCCCTCACCGGGCGCGAGACCCTCGGCTTCTACGCCCGCCTCAAGGGCGTGCCCCTCTCCGAGCTCGACCAGGCCTTCGCCGCCGTCGGCCTCACCGGCGCCGAGGGCCGCGCCATCGGCACCTACTCCAAGGGCATGCGCCAGCGCCTCGGCCTCGCCCAGGCGCTGCTCGGCCGCCCGCGCGTCCTCATCCTCGACGAGCCGACCAGCGGCCTCGACCCGGCGCTCCGCCGCGAATTCTACGCCATCGTCGCCGCCCGCGCCGCCGAGGGGGCGACCGTCCTCCTCGCCTCCCACGCCCTGACCGAGCTCGAGGGCCGCGCCGACCGCGTCGTCATCGTGAACCGCGGCGCCAAGATCGCCGACGGCACGCTGGCCGACCTGCGCGCCATCGCCCGGCTTCCCGTCCAGATCCGCATCCGGCCCGCCGCCGGCTTCGCCGGCCCGATGTCGAGCTCCGGCTGGCAGCGCCTCCCCGACGGCAGCCTCGAGGCCGAGGTGGAGCCCGCCGGCAAGCTCCCGCTCCTCGCGCAGCTCCTCGCCGACCCCGGCGCCGTCACCGACCTCACCGTCACCGAGCCCACGCTCGACGACCTCTACGCCCACTTCCTCCAGCGGGAGGCCGCCTGATGTCCAGCCTCGCCGACACCGCCATCGTCCCCGCCCCGCGCAGGCCGACCATGCCCACCATCCTCATCCTCGCGGCCAAGGAGATCCGCGAGGGCTTCCGCAACCGCTGGGTCGTCGCCACCACGCTGCTCCTCGCCGCCCTCGCCCTCACCCTCGCGCTGCTCGGCAGCGCGCCCACCGGCACCGTCGGCGCCAGCCGCCTCGACGTGGTGACGGTCAGCCTCGCCAGCCTGACCATCTTCCTCGTCCCGCTCATCGCGCTCCTCCTCTCGCACGACGCCATCGCCGGCGAGGCCGAGCGCGGCACCCTCCTCCTCCTCCTCGCCTATCCGGTCGGCCGCACTGCCGTCATCCTCGGCAAGTTCCTCGGCCAGCTCGCCATCCTCGCCTTCGCCACCGTCCTCGGCTACGGCGCCGCGGCGCTCGCCGTCGGCTGGAACCTCGGCCTCGCCGCCTGGGGCGCCTTCGCCGCCATGGTCGGCGCCTCGATCCTGCTCGGCGGCGTCTTCCTCGCCCTCGGCCTGCTCGCCAGCACGCTCGTCCGCCAGCGCTCCACCGCCGGCGGCATCGCCATCGGCCTCTGGCTCCTCTTCGTCATCCTCTACGACATGGCCTTCCTCGGCCTCCTCGTCGCCACCGGCGGTCACAGCCTGCCGCCCGCCCTCGTCGACACCCTCCTCGCCCTCAACCCCACCGACGCCTACCGCCTGCTCACCCTCGGCATGGCCGGCACCGGCGGCCTCACCGGCATCGGCGCCCTCGCCGGGCACACCGCCCTCACGCCCCCCATCCTCGTCGCCGTCCTCCTCGCCTGGACCGCCGCCCCCCTCGCGCTCGCCGCGCTCGTCTTCTCCCGGAGGGAGCTCTGATGCCCGAGCACCCGCACCCGCACCCGCACCCGTCGCCCTCTCCCTATCGGGCAGGTTCCCCCCGCCCCATGCTTGGGGCGGGGGGGAAGGGGGGGGGGGGTTGGCGCGCGCAACGGCGCGCAGGGCCCCGCGCGCTCACGCGCGGGAGAACGACTCCGGAGCGCAAAGGCGCTCCGACCGCCGCGCCGCTCGCCCTCGCCGCTCTCGTCTTCTCCCGGAGAGAACCCTGATGCGCCCGTTCCCCGCCCTCGCCCTCTGCGCCGGCCTCGCCCTCCTCGCCGCCTGCGACGACGAGGCCGAGAAGCCCGCCCCCCACACCCTCACCGACGCCGCCATCGGCCACTACTGCGGCATGATGCTGACCGAGCACGAGGGCCCGAAGGGCCAGATCCTCCTCACCGGCCAGGACGAGCCGGTCTGGTTCTCCTCCGCCCGCGACACCATCGCCTTCACCCTCCTCCCCGAGGAACCGAAGGACATCGCCGCCATCTACGTCTCCGACATGGGCGCCGCCGCCACCTGGGCCGACCCCGGCGCCGACAACTGGACCGACGCCCGCGCCGCCTCCTTCGTCATCGAGAGCGACGCCGAGGGCGGCATGGGCGGCAGCGAGGCCGTCCCCTTCGCCGACAAGGCCAGGGCCGAGGCCTTCGTCGCCGAGCATGGCGGCCGGGTCGTCGCCTTCGACGCCATCCCGTCGGCCTACATCCTCGGCGACTCCGCCGCCCCCCCCGAGGAGGACCACGATGCCCACTGAGCGCCTCACCCGCCGTCGCGCCCTCGGCCTGCTCGCCGCCGCCGCCGGCCTCCCCCTCGCGCTCCGCGCCACCCGCGCCACCGCCGAGGTCGTCACCTGGCACGGCCGCGCCCTCGGCGCGCCGGCGACCCTCATCCTCCACCACCCCGACCGCGCCGAGGCGGAAAAGCTCCTCGCCACCTGCGCCGCCGAACTCGACCGCCTCGAAGGGATCCTCAGCCTCTACCGCCCCGCCTCCGCCCTCTCCGAGCTCAACCGCACCCGCGCCCTCGCCGCCCCCCCGCCCGAGCTCGTCGCCATCCTCGCCGACTGCCGCACCTTCCACACGCTCACCGCCGGCGCCTTCGACCCCACCGTCCAGCCCCTCTGGCGCCTCTACGCCGACCATTTCCAGACGGGCGGCGCCCCGACCGGCCCCAGCCCGGCCGCCATCGCCGAAGCCCGCGCCACCGTCGGCCTCGACGCCGTCCTTTCCAGCCCCGACCGCATCGCCCTCACCCGCCCCGGCATGGCGCTGACCCTCAACGGCATCGCCCAGGGCTGGATCACCGACCGCATCACCGACCTCCTGCGCGTCGCCGGGGTCACCTCGACCCTCGTCGACATGGGCGAGATCCGCGGCCTCGGCCCCGACCCCTGGCCGGTCGCCGTCGCCGGCACCGACACCCTCGTCCCGCTCACCGACCGCGCCATCGCCACCTCGGCGCCGCAGGGCTTCGCCTTCGACCCGGCCCGCCGCTTCACCCACATCATCGACCCGCGCACCGGCGCCACCCCGGCCCGCTGGTCGCGCGTCACCGTCACCGCCCCGACCGCCGCCGAGGCCGACGCCCTCTCCACCGCCTGCGCGCTTCTCGAAGACCTGCCGGCGCTCCCCGGCGTCACCGTCGACCGCGCCTCATGAGGCGCGGCTGAACCGCCCCCCGGCGGCGAGATAGCCGTCGAAGCAGCTCGCGACGATCCGCGCCAGCGCCACCCCCTCCGGCCGGATGACGAGCCCGTCCGCATCGAGCGCGACCAGCTCCCCGAACCGCTCCGCCACCCCCGCCGCCTCGGCCCTGAGCGCCTCCCCCTCCGGCCCCAGCGCCGCGAAGTCGAGCCGGAAGTCGCAGAGCAGCATCTCGATCGCCCGCGCCCGCACCCGGTCCTCGCCGCCCATCGCATGCCCCCGCGCGCCCCCGAGCTCCCCCGCCGCGACCCGTCCCTGCCACGCATGGGTGGCGGCGGCGTTCTGCACGTAGCCTTGCGGAAAGCGCGAGATCGACGAGGCCCCGAGCCCGATCAGCGTCGGACAATCGTCGTCGGTATACCCCTGGAAATTCCGCCGCAGCCGCCCGCCCCGCGCCGCCCGCTCCAGCCCGTCCCCCGGAAGCGCGAAATGGTCGATGCCGATCCGCCGATACCCGGCCGCCTCGAACCCCTCCGCCGCCAGCCCGGCCAGCCGCACCCGCGCCACGTCCCCCGGCAGCGCCGCCTCGTCGATCAGCTTCTGCCGCTTCGAGGCCCAGGGCACATGCGCATAGCCGAAGATCGCCACCCGGTCCGGCGCCAGCGTCAGCACCTGCCCGACCGTCGCCTCGAGCCGCGCCTCGCTCTGGTGCGGCAGCCCGTAGACGAGATCGGTGTTGAGCGAGCCGACCCCGCAGGCGCGCAGGTCGTCCACCGTCCGCCGGGTCTCCTCGAAGCTCTGCAGCCGCCCGATCGCCTGCTGCACCACCGGGTCGAAATCCTGGATCCCGAGGCTCGCCCGCGTCAGCCCCTCCTCGGCCAGCGCCTCGATCTTCGCCCGATCCACCAGCGTCGGGTCGATCTCGACCGAGAAGTCGCACCCCTCGGCCGGCGGAATCGCCGCCCGGACTGCCGCCGCCAGCCGGTGGATCAGCACCGGCGGCAGGATCGTCGGCGTCCCCCCGCCCCAGTGCAGCCGCCCCATCCGCACGCCCGCCGGCAGCCGCGCCGCCACCAGCGCCAGCTCCACCTCCAGCGCCTCGACATAGGCCTCGACCGGCGCCAGCGTCTTCGTCCCCTGGGTATGGCAGGCGCAGAACCAGCAGAGCCGCTCGCAGAAGGGGATGTGCAGATAGACCGACACCGGCACCCCCGGATCGACGGCACCCAGCCACTCCCCCTGCGCCGCCGCCCCCACCCCGGCCGAGAAGTTGGGCGCCGTCGGATAGCTGGTATAGCGCGGCACCCGGCTGTCGAAGAGGCCGAGATCGCGCAGGCGGTCGAGCTGGTCCATGCCAGGCTTCTCGCCCGTCCCCGCCCCGCTGTCATTGCGCCCGATCAAAGCCAGCCGAGCGGCAGCGGCGACACCCCGATCACCGCCGGATGCAGCAGCAGCGCCCCCAGCCAGACCAGCAGCCCGATCACCACCCGCGGCAGCAGCCGGCGCAGGTTCCCCCGCCACCAGCCCGCCTCCCCGAGCGGCGCCAGCGACAGCGTCGCCGTCGCCGCGAAGAAGGCCGCCGCCTCCCCCGCCGGCAGCGCCGCCGCCGCCGGTCGCCCGCCCGCATGGCGACGAGCGCCATGCCGAGGAACCCGCCGAAGACGACGACATGCGCCAGATCGCCGTTCGCGACCAGATGCGCCCCCGCCCAGAGCGCCAGCGCCAGGAGCACCGGGTGCCGCGTGACCGCCGCCAGCCCGGGATCGCCCGGATCGAGGCGCGCGCTGCGCCGCCCGCCGAGCGTGAAGGGCTGCGCCATCCCCAGCCCGCAGGCGGCGAGCACGCAGGCGACCGGCATCGCCAGGTTCGGCACCCACCGCTGCCAGCCCTGCTGCGGCCAGATCTCGACATAGGGCGCGCGGCCGGCGGCCACGATCACCCAGCCGAGCAGCAGCAGCGAGAGCAGCCCGTAGGCGGTGAAATACCCCCGGCGCCCGAACCGCGCGACCAGCGCCTCGCGCCAGCCGGTGACGACCGGCAGATAGTGCGACCCGGCGAAGACCGCGAGCGCCAGCGCGAAGGGAAGCCAGCCCCTCACGGCGCCTCGTCGGCCTCCGTCATCAGCCGGCGGATGTGCCGGGCGAAGACCCAGGTCACCGGAACCCCGAGCAGGCAGCCGCCGAGCACCGACAGCCCCGGCGTCAGCACCGGCACCCCGACCCAGCTCAGCACCAGCGAGACGAAGAAGAGGTTCACCGCCACCGCCCCGGCGGCGAACGGATAGACGAGCCCCATCAGCCCCCAGCCGGGATGCCTCAGCGGCGGCCGACCAGCCATTGCGCGACTCCGAGGGTGCAGAGGAAGAGGACGGAGGCGAGCGCGTAGGAGACGGTCGCCCCGCCCGTCATCGGCTGCGGAAGCTCGCTCGCGGCGAGGACGGGCGCAGGGACCAGCGCAGGGACCAGCGCAGGGATCAGCGCGAGGATCGGCAGAAGGCGCATCTCAGCTCTCCATCGTCAACGTCTGGTAGATCGCGGGCAGCGCGCGCGGCAGGCGCGCCGGATAGGGCAGCAGCGTGAAGCCGCCGCGGCCGAAGATGCGCGCGAACCAGTCCTGCCCGTCGGCATCGACCACCACCCCGTGCACGGCGAGCCCGAGCGCCCGCGCCTCGCGCACCGCCATCCGGCTGTCCTCGATGCCGTGCACCCCCTCGTAGTGGTCGAGGTCGTTCGGCTTGCCGTCGGTCAGCACCAGCAGCAGCCGCCGCGCCGCCGTCTCCTTCGCCAGCATCGCCGTCGTGTGCCGGATCGCCGCCCCGAGCCGGGTGTAATGCCCGGGCTTCAGGCTCCCGATCCGCGCCGTCACCACGGGCGACATCGGCTCGTCGAACCCCTTGGCGCGGGTCACGAACACCCGGTCCCGCCGCAGCGAGGAGAACCCCCAGAGCCCGAGCCGGTCGCCCGCGCTGTCGATCCCGGCGGCGAGCGCGGCCAGCGCCTCGCGCGCGGTGTCGATCACGCTCGTCTCGCCCACCGCCGCCTCGGTCGAGCGCGAGCAGTCCATCAGGATCGCGACCGAGAGATCGCGCGCCACCGCCCGCGAATCCTGCCAGACCCGGTCGCTGCCGTTGTGCCCGGAGCGGAGATCCACCTCCGAGGCCACCGCCGCGTCGAGGTCGAGATCGCTCCCGTCCACCTGCCGCGACAGCATCACCCGCCGCGGATGCAGCGGCGCGAACTGCCGCCGCACGCGGGCGACCAGCCGGTGATCCGGCACGAAGTCCCCGCCCTCGCCCGCCTCCACCTCCAGCACGCGGCAATGGTCGGGCATGTGCGCCCGCGCGCGATGGTGCCATTCGGGATAGGTGAAACGGTCCGCCAGCCGCTCGTGCGCGGCATCCTGCGGCGAGAGGTCGAGCGACACCCGCAGCCGCGTCGCCGCACGGCGGAAATGCTCGGAGAGCGTCAGATGGTCCTGGTCGTCCACCGCCTTCTGCGCGTTCTCCTGGTCGTCGTCGTCGGTCATCCGGTTGATGTTGAGGCTCTCCGCCCAGGACATGATCGCCTCGAAGCGGTGAATGATGAAGCTGTCCCGGCGGTTGGCCTGGTCGCGCTCCTCGCGCTTCGCCGTCTTGCGGGTCTGCATGGCGAGCGCCGGCGCGCGCCCCTCCTCGCCGTCCGGCGCCGCCCCGCGCCCCTCCCCCGCCGGCACCAGCCGCAGCAGGATCGGCACCGGCGCGACGCCGCGATACCCGCGCGGCGCCCGCGCCGCCGGAGGCTCCCCGGCCGGCGCATCCCCGAGCAGCGCCCGCACCCGCGCCTCCACCGCCGCCTCGTGCCGCGGCAGCAGCACCCGCCCCCGCTCCGCCAGCAGCTGCCGGCACATCGCCGCATGCGCCGCGACGAGCCCCGGGCAGGCCGCCAGAACCTCCGCCCCCGCCACCCCGAGCGCCTCGAGACCGGCGAGGTCGGCGCGGCAGGGATCGCCCTCCGGACCGGGGATCACCACCCGCGCCGCCAGCCCGGCCAGCCAGAGATAGGCGGCCCGGTTGAGCGCCCGCGCCGGGAAGGCGTCGATCACCGGCGGCAGCCGCAGCCGCTCGCCGCTGAAGTCGGCGACATGCACCACCTCGTGCCGCACCCCGATCTCCAGCCCGCGGCGATGCCCCGCGACCGCCGCCGGCACCGGCACGATCTCCGCCTGCGGCGGCCCACCGAGCGCCCGGAACAGCATCGCGACGCTCGGCCGCATCGCCTCGAAGCTGACCGCCGCCTCGGCATGGCCCGCGGCCGCCCCGCGGCTCGCCCAGTCGTGCCAGAGGTTGCCGACCGTCTCCTCCGGCTCCATCAGGTCGAGCGGGCGGATCATCGGCGGCTACCCGTAGACCGAGGCCGCGAGGTCGCGCAGCGCCTGCTGCACCTCCGCCTCGTCGCTCAGCGGCTCGACGACCGCCGCCTGCAGCGCCCGGTCGACCGGCATGCCGCCCACGATCAGCGTCGCGGCATAGACGAGAAGCCGCGTCGACACCCCCTCCTCGAGGTCCATCCCCGAGAGCGAGCGGACATGCCCCGCCAGCCTGACCAGCGCCCCCGCCCGAACCGCGTCGAGCCCGCTCTCCGCCGCGACCACCGCCGTCTCCGTCGCCGGATCGGGGAAGTCGAAGCCGATGGCGACGAACCGCTGCCGCGTCGAGGGCTTCAGCTTCTTCAGGATGTTCTGGTACCCCGGGTTGTAGCTCGCGACCAGCATGAAGGAGGCCGGCGCCTCCAGCTCCTCTCCCGTCCGGTCGATCACCAGCCGCCGCCGGTCGTCGGTCAGCGGATGCAGCACCACCGTCACGTCCTTCCTCGCCTCCACCACCTCGTCGAGATAGCAGATCCCCCCCTGCCGCACGGCGCGGGTGAGCGGCCCGTCGGTCCAGACCGTCTCGCCCCCCTTGAGCAGGTAGCGCCCGATCAGGTCGGCCGCCGAGAGGTCGTCGTGGCAGGCGACGGTGAAGAGCGGCAGCCCGAGCCGCGCCGCCATATGCTCGACGAAGCGCGTCTTGCCGCAGCCGGTCGGCCCCTTGAGCAGCAGCGGCAGCCGGTTGGCGTGCGCCGCCTCGAAGACGGCGCACTCGTCGGCCACCGGGCGGTAGAAGGGCAGCGCCCGGAGACCGACCGACGCGTTCACCTCACTCACCCGGCACCTGCACCGGCCCCGGGGTGATGATCTCCCGGCGCACGATGAACTCGGTGTAGATGAAGAGCAGCGCCCCGACCCCGACGGCGGCCCCGGCCCCGAAGCGCATCACGTAGAAGAGCGCCAGCTGGTCCTGCACCTCCATGTAGAACATCCCCATCACCCGCTGCAGGTGCGTCTGCACCACGCCGGCGAAGGTGAGCGTGAAGGTCATGAAGGCCATGCCGCTCGTCATCAGCCAGAAGGAGGCCATGTTGAGCACCTGGTTGTAGGGCTCGCGGCCCTTCAGCACCGGCATGGCGTAGGTGATCATGGCGAGGTTCAGCATCACGTAGGCGCCGTAGAAGGCGAGATGCCCGTGCGCCGCCGTCACCTGCGTGCCGTGGCTGTAGAAGTTGACCCCGTGCAGCGTGTGCAGGAACCCCCAGACGCCCGCCCCGAAGAAGGCGACCACCGAGCAGCCGAGCGACCAGAGCAGCGCCGCCTTGTTCGGATGGTTGCGCTTGCCCTTCCAGACCATGATGAAGGCGAAGCTCATCATCGCGAAGAAGGGCGCCGCCTCGAAGATCGAGAAGATCGAGCCGGTCCACTGCCAGTAGCTCGGCGTGCCGATCCAGAAGTAGTGGTGCCCGGTGCCGAGGATGCCGGAGAAGAGCGCGCAGGAGACGATGACGTAGAGCCACTTCTCCACCACCTCGCGGTCGACCCCGGTCAGCTTCAGCATCAGGAACCCGAGGATCGCCGCCATCACCAGCTCCCAGGTCGCCTCGACCCAGAGGTGCACGACGAACCACCAGTACATCTTGTCGAGCGCGAGGTTGTGCGGGTTGATGAAGGCGAAGATCCACAGCAGCGACAGCAGCCACAGCCCGAGCAGCAGGATGTTGGTGATCGCCGTCTTGCGCCCGCCGAGCGAGGTCAGCGTGACGTTCGCGAGGAAGATCAGCGCCGCGACCAGGATGCCGAACTTCACCCAGAGCGGCTGCTCGAGGAACTCGCGGCCGCCGTGGATGCCGATCAGGTAGCTCCCCACCGCCCCGAGCGTGCCGACGACGAGGATGGCGAGCTGCAGGTAGGCGAGCTTCACCGAGAAGAGCTCGCGCTCCGCCTCCTCCGGCAGCAGGTAGTAGGTGCCGCCGAAGAAGCCGAGCAGCAGCCAGACGATCAGCGCATTGGTGTGGATCATGCGCACGATGTTGAAGGGAAGGGCCTCCGAGAGCGTGTTGGGGGAGATATAGATCCACCCCGCCAGCAGCCCGGCCAGGACCTGGATCGCAAAGAGCGCCATCGCCACCGTGAAGTAGGCGAGCGCAACCTTCTGGGACTGGTACTTCATCTCTCTCTTCCCTCAGCCGGCGTCGTTCGGCGGCCAGTTCTGCGTGTCGTTGTGGTCGGCCCAGCGCAGGAACTCCGAGAGGCCACGGATCTCCTCGTCGGTGAGCGCGAAGAACGGCATCTGCCGCCGCCCCTCGACCCCCGACGGCTGCGCCTCGAGCCAGGACTTCATGATCTCGAAGGCGGTGTCGGGATCGTCGTAGACCCCCCAGCGCGTGGTCACGTTGCCGAGCTCGGGCGCGAAATAGGCCCCCTCCCCGTGCAGCGTGTGGCAGTTGATGCAGCTGTGCCGCTCCCAGACCTGCTTGCCGAGCACCACCTCCTCGGTGAGCGGCAGCGCCGCGGTCGACTTGGTCACGATATAATGGTGGCTGTGCCAGACCATCAGCACGAAGACCGCCGTGAAGAACAGCGAACCGCCGTAGAAGACGTTTCGCGCCCTCGCCTTGGTGAGGATTTCTGACATCGCATCCCTCGGTTTTGCCTGTGCCGCAGGCCTAGACTAGCGCCACGCGATCACGTTGTCGAAGCGCAAAGAGCGGGCAGAAGGAGCGCGGCAGGGTAGCCGGGAGGCCACGGGAAGGCACGCATGACGCCCGACATCAAGCCCGACATCGACGATCCGGATCTGGTGCTCGCCGAGCTGTTCCGGGCGTGGCCGGCGGCCGCGCGGGTCTTCCTCGCCCACCATACCGCCTGCGTCGGCTGCCCGATCGCGCCCTTCCACACGGTGAGCGACACCGTCTTCCACTACGGCCTCGACGAGGCAGCCTTCCGCGCGGCGCTGCGCGACGCTATCCGGCCGCGGCGCCGCTCAGCACCACGAGGCGATGCGGTGCCGTCACGGTGATATGGCGGCGGACGCTCTTCACCACCCCGTCCCGCTCCCAGGCCGACAGCAGGCGACTCACCGTGTGAAGCGTCGTGCCGGTCATCTCGGCGATGTCGGCGCGGGTGACCGGAAAGCCGATCTCGATCCCCTCCGGCCCCTTGCGCCCCGACTGGTTGACCATGCGCAGCAGCGCCGCCGCGACCCGCTGCTCCACCGCCTGCGTGGCGATCTCGGCCAGGCGCACCTGCACCTCGTCGAGACGCGCGCCGAGCGTGCGGTAGGTCTCGCTGGCGAAGCCCTCGTACTTCGCGGCGAAATCCTCCCAGTGGCGCACCGGCCAGCCGAGCGCGAGCGATTCCGAGGCGCAGACCGCCGTCGCCGGATAGGTCTTGCGCCCGATCGCCGGCGCGATGCCGAAGAGCTGCCCGGGCGGGATGTGCAGCGCGATCACCTGCTCGCCGGCCGGCGTCGTGCGCACCACGCGGATGAAGCCGTCGAGCAGCAGGTAGAAGCGTTCCGCCGGCTCGCCCTCGCGAAAGACCGCCGAGCCTTCCGGGAACCGCTTCGGCGCCGCGCGGTCGAGGATCTCGCGAATCTGCTGCCGCGAGAGGCGCGAGAAGGGCGGCAGGCCGGTCAGCAGGCTTTCGTCGAGCTTGGGCACGAGGCATTCCGATGTTGCAGTTGCGCAAGGAACGTCGGACCCTACCTATCCTATCGCGATAGCCAACGGAACAGCACGCGGCGGGATCGTGATTCCCGCCGCACCGAGGACGACCCTGATGGCGAGGCATGCCCCCTACCACGGCCCGATACTCTTCAGCTACGGCTTCCGGCCGTTCTTCCTCGGGGCGACCCTCCTCGCCCTCGGCGTCATTCCGGTCTGGCTCGCCGTCTGGCAGGGGGCGGTCACCCTCGCCGGCCCCTTCGCGCCGGTCGACTGGCACGTGCACGAGATGCTCTTCGGCTATGCCGCCGCCGTCATCGCCGGCTTCCTCTTCACCGCGATCCCGAACTGGACCGGCCGCATGCCGACCCGCGGCTGGCCGCTGATGATGCTGGCCGCCCTCTGGCTCCTCGGCCGCCTGGCGGTCGCGGGCCTGCTCGCCCTCCCCCCCGTCGGGGTGATGGCGCTCGACGGCGCCTTCCTGCTCGCCATCGCCGGCATGGCCGGGGTCGAGATCGTCGCCGGCCGCAACTGGCGCAACCTCATGGTGCTCGCCCCGGTGACGCTGCTCTTCGCCGCCAACCTCACCTTCCATCTCGAGGCGATGCTGACCGGCACGGCCGACGTCGCGCGGCGGCTCGCCGTCGCCGTGGTGATCTTCCTCATCACGCTGATCGGCGGGCGCATCATCCCGAGCTTCACCCGCAACTGGCTGGTGCAGCACGGCGCCCGCCGCCTGCCGGTCCCCTTCGGCCGCTACGACAACCTCTGCCTCGCCGCCGGCGCGCTCGCGCTCGTCGCCTGGACCGCCCGCCCCGAGGGCTGGCCGACCGCGCTCCTCCTCGCCCTCGCCGGCCTCCTCCACCTCGCCCGCCTCGCCCGCTGGCGCGGCGAGGCCACCTGGCCCTCACCGCTCCTGCTCATGCTGCACCTCGCCTATCTCTTCGTCCCGCTCGGCCTGCTCGCCACCGCCGGCGCCGCCCTCGGCCTCCTGCCGGCCGCCGCCGGGCTCCACCTCCTCGGCATCGGCGCGATCGGCGGCATGACCGTCGCGGTGATGATGCGCGCGACCCGCGGCCACACCGGGCGCAGCCTGGTCGCCGGCCCCTGGCTCACCGCCGCCTTCGCGCTCGTCGCCCTGGCCGCGCTGGTCCGCGCGGCATCGGCCGGCGTCGACGGCATCACCGTCTCGGCCGCCCTCTGGACCGCCGGCTACGGCATCCTCGCCGCCAACCTCGCCCCCTGGCTGGTGCGGCCGAACCCCGCGCGCCGGACCCCGAGCCGCCCGGCCGCCCCCGCCACGCCCCACCCCTGAGCGTCGCCCCGCATGCCCGGGTCGCGTGCCCGGGCACGTTAACGATGCTTGCGATCCGGTTAACGCCGGGAGGGGTTTTCCTGCAAAAACAACGCCATGCCCAAGTGGGCACGCGTGCCCACCCGGGCTATTTCGCGAAGACCACCGTCTTGTGGCCGTTGAGCAGCACCCGGTCCTGCAGGTGCCAGGCCACCGCCTGCGCCAGCACCCGCCGCTCGATGTCGCGCCCCTTGCGCACCAGGTCGTCCGGCGCGTCGGCATGGCTCACCTGCTCCACGTCCTGGGCGATGATCGGCCCCTCGTCGAGGTCGCCGGTCACATAGTGCGCCGTCGCCCCGATCATCTTCACCCCCCGCTCGTGCGCCTGGTGATAGGGCTTGGCGCCCTTGAACCCCGGCAGGAAGCTGTGGTGGATGTTGATGCACCGCCCCGACAGCCACCCCGACAGCCCGTCCGACAGCACCTGCATGTAGCGCGCCAGCACGACGAGCTCCGCCCCGCTCTCCTCGATCACCCGCCGCAGCTCCGCCTCCTGCGCCGCCTTGGTCTCGCGGGTGACCGGCAGGTGCCGGTAGGGCAGCTCGGCGAACTCGCTCCGCGCCAGCGTGGTGCGCGGATGGTTCGACACGATCCCGACCACCTCCATCGGCAGCTCGCCGATCCGCCAGCGGTAGAGCAGGTCGACCATGCAATGATCGAACATCGAGACCAGGATCAGCACCTTGCGCAGCCGGTCGGCCGGCCGCAGCGTCCAGTCCATCCCGAAGCGCGCCGCATCCGCGACGAACCCCTCCTCGAAGGCCGCCACCTCGCCCGCCATGCGGAAGGCCACCCGCATGAAGAACTTGCCGGTCATGCTGTCGTCGAACTGCGCCGCCTCGGTGATGTCGCCGCCGCCCGCGGCCAGCCGCGTCGCCACCGCCGCCACGATGCCGGGCCGGTTGTCGCACCGCAGGGTCAGCACATGCTGGGTCATTGCTCGCCTCGCCGAAAGCCGTCGCCGCCGCAGGTGCCCTCCTTACCAGCCATCTGCATGCCCGTCTGCGCCGCTTCGCGCGAAGCCTCCGACATTGGGCCTTTCGCGATGCGGGACGCCATGCTAACCGACCGGCCGGACAAGACGAGGGACCGACCGATGGCCATTCAGCGCACCTTCTCGATCATCAAGCCGGACGCCACGCGCCGCAACCTGACCGGCGCGATCAACGCCAAGATCGAGGCCGCCGGCCTGCGCATCATCGCCCAGAAGCGCCTCCACCTGACGCTCGCCCAGGCGCAGACCTTCTACGGCGTGCACAAGGACCGCCCCTTCTTCGCCGAGCTGACCGAGTTCATCTCCTCCGCCCCCATCGTCGCCCAGGTGCTCGAGGGCGAGGACGCCATCGCGCGGAACCGCGAGGTCATGGGCGCGACCAACCCCGCCGAGGCGGCCGAAGGCACCATCCGCAAGGAATTCGCCCTCTCGATCGGCGAGAACTCGGTGCACGGCTCGGACGGCCCCGAGACCGCCGCCACCGAGATCGCCTTCTTCTTCTCCGGCCTCGAACTCGTCGGCTGACCGCTCACTCGGTCTCCGCGGTCGTAGACGCCGGCCCGGACGCCGGAACCGCGGCCGGATGAGCCGGTCGCGGTGCCGGCGGAGGCGCCAGGCGGATCGTCGAGGGAGGTCGCCATCGGGACCGGGTCGGCCCGCCGGTCGGAGTCCGTCTGCTTACCCTGCTGTTCTCGCGGCAGCGAGCATCTCGTCAGGCGGCGGGAATGCACCACGACTCCACCCGCCCGTCTGCCGCGCTCAAGCCCTGCCTCCGTCGCCTCAGCCGCCCACCGCCAGCCGGAGCGCGAGCGTCCACATCACCGCCGCGATCGCCCCCTCGAGCACCCGCCAGGCCGCCGGCCGGGCAAACAGCGGCCGCAGCCGCGCCGCGCCATAGCCGAGCGCGAAGAAGAAGAGGAACGACCCCGCGATCGCCCCGGCGGCGAAGGCCGCCCCGCCGCCCGGAAACCGCGTCGAGACCGTGCCGAGCAGCACCACCGTGTCGAGATAGACGTGCGGGTTCAGCCAGGTGATGGCGAGGCAGGCGAGAAGCGCGCCCCCGAGCCCCGCCGCCTCCCCCGCCCCCACGGTCAGCGCGTCGGTCGAGGTCAGCGCCGAGCGCAGGCTCCGCGCCCCGTACCAGGCGAGGAAGGCCGCCCCCCCGACCCGCATCGCCGGCTCGAGCCAGGGCAGCAGCGCGGCGATCCGGGCGAAGCTCGTTACCCCGACGAGGATCAGCGCCGCGTCGGACAGCGCGCAGGTCAGGCACACGGCGAAGACGTGCTCGCCGCGCAGCCCCTGCCGCAGCACGAAGGCGTTCTGCGCGCCGATGGCGACGATCAGGCTCAGCCCCATCGTCATGCCGGCGAGAAAGACCGGGAAATCCATGTGCCGCTCCGACCGATGACCGGCTTGCGCTACCCGGCCCCGATGGATTAGGCAAATTAAACCCCCTAATCTCCGATTAGCCGGACTTATCCATGATCGACTATCCCGCCGCCCGCGCCGTGGCCCTGGTCGTGCAGACCGGCAGCTTCGAGGGCGCCGCGCGGGCGCTGAGCGTGACCCCCTCGGCCATCTCGCAGCGGGTGAAGCAGCTCGAGGAGCGCCTCGGCGCCGTGCTGGTCGAGCGCGGCGCGCCCTGCGTCGCCACCGACAAGGGCGCCTGGCTCTGCCGGCACATGGAGCATGTCGGCATGCTCGAGAAGGCGCTTCTCGGCCAGCTTCCGGGCCTCGCCGACCCGGCGCACCCGGCCGAGCGCGTCACCCTCAACGTCGCCACCAATGCCGACAGCCTCGGCACCTGGTTCCTCGCCGCCGCCGCCGCCTTCGCGCAGCAGACCGACTATCTGCTCAGCATCGCCATCGACGACGAGGAGGATACCGCCGACTGGCTCCGCCGCGGCCGGGTGCTCGCCGCCGTCACCGCGCTCGCCAAGCCGGTCCAGGGCTGCCAGGTCCGCCCGCTCGGCAGCCTGCGCTACCACGCCACCGCAAGCCCCGCCTACATCGCCCGCCACTTCCCCCGCGGCGTCACGCCCGCGGCCATCGCCCGGGCGCCGGCCCTCACCTTCAACCAGAAGGACCGGCTGCAGCACGAATGGCTCCGCCGGACCCTGGGCGAGAGCATCGCCCACCCCACCCACTGGCTCCCCTCCACCCGGAGCTTCCTCGACGCCACCCTCCTCGGCATGGGCTGGGCGCTCAACCCCGCGCCGCTGGTCCGCGACCACCTCGCCGCCGGCCGCCTCGTCGAGCTCGTCCCCGGCGCGACCCTCGACCGCCCGCTCTTCTGGCAGGTCAACCGCCTCGCCGCCGCCCCCCTCTCCGCCCTCACCCGCGCCGTCCTCGCCACCGCCGAGCACGAGCTGAGCTAGCGGGCGGATGCTCTCGGTTCGCGCCGCCCGGCCGCGGTTGACGGGCCCCGCAGCGTCTATACAACGTCTATACGAAAAATTCTCCCGGCCTTTTCAGCCGGTTACACCCCGGGCACACGTGCCCGGGCACGCCCGGGCACGCCTCACATGAACATGTAGGCGTTGCGCCCGATCACCACCCGGATCGCGTAGAGGATGACGAGCAGCACCAGGGGCGAGAGGTCGAGCCCGCCCATGTCGGGCAGCACCCGCCGGATCGGGCGATAGATCGGCTCGAGGACGCCCTCCAGCCCGCGCCAGATCGACCCCACCAGCGGCTGGTGCCGGTTCAGCACGTTGAAGCCGATGAGCCAGCTCATCACCACATGGGCGATGACGATCCACCAGACGATGTCGAGGACGAAGAAGAGGATGATGATGAGCGAACCCATGAGCCCGTTCCAGCTGCGGCGCTGGCCTACCTAGACTGCCCGCGCCCCGCCCGCAAGGCCGCCCGCAAGGCCACCGCTTGCAACCGCCGCCCATCCGGGCGACTTAGGGCGCGGCCCAGATCCGGGAGCCGCCATGTACCCCCTCGTCCGGCTCGGCATCGAGCTGGCCCTCGCCCGCGCCGCGCCGCCGCTGCCGATCGACGGCGTCCACCGCACGCGGCTGACCTGCTGGCCCTGGGACATCGACCCCTGGCGCGAGCTCAACAACGGCCGCACCCTCACCCTCTACGACCTCGGGCGCGTCCCCCTCGCCGTCCGCTGCGGCCTCGTCCGCGTGCTGCGCGCCAACCGCTGGGGCCTCGCCGTCGCCGGCGCCTCCATCCGCTACCGCCGCCGGGTGCGCGCCTTCGACCGCGTCGAGCTCCGCTCCGCCTTCGTCGGCCGCGACGCCCGCTTCCTCTACGTCCACCAGGCGATGTTCCGCCGCGGCGAGCCCACCTCGAGCGGCCTCTTCCGCAGCGCCGTCACCGACGCCGCCGGCATCGTCCCGACCGACCGGGTGCTCGCCGCCCTCGGCGACCCGCCACTGCCCGCCCTCCCCGCCTGGGTCGCGGCCTGGAGCGCCGCCGAGGCCCTGCGCCCCTGGCCGCCGGAGCTCGCTGCATGACCGGCCCGGCCAGCCGCCGCGGCGTCTTCGCCTGGATGCTCTTCGACTGGGCCAACCAGCCGTTCCAGACGCTGATCGTCACCTTCATCTTCGCCCCCTGGTTCGTCGCCGAGGCGGTCGGCGACCCGGTGCGCGGCCAGGCGCTCTGGGGCACCGCCGCCGCGACCGCCGGGGCCACCGTCGCCCTCCTCGCCCCCTTCCTCGGCGCCATGGCCGACCGGACCGGCGCCCGCAAGCGCTGGGTCCTCGCCTGCTCGGTCCCCTTCGTCCTCGGCTGCGCCGGCTTCTGGCTGGCGACGCCCGGCATGCCAGAGCCGCGGATCATCCTCGTCATCTACGCCGTCGCCTTCATCGGCTCCGAGCTCGGCCAGGTCTTCATCAACGCCATGCTCCCCGGCCTCGGGCCCCGCCGCGAGATCGGCCGCATCTCCGGCTCCGGCTGGGCGCTCGGCTACCTCGGCGGCCTCGTCTCGCTCGTCCTCGTCCTCCTCCTCCTCGCCCCCGCACCCGGCCAGACCACCACCCTCCTCGGCATCGCGCCCATCCTCGGCCTCGACCCGACCGCCGGCGAGCCGGCCCGCGCCACCGGCCCCTTCGCCGCGCTCTGGTACCTCGTCTTCGCCCTCCCCTTCTTCCTCCACACTCCCGACGAGCCGGCCCGCCGCGCCCCCGCCCTCGCCCGCACCGCCCTCCGCGACGTCGCCGCCACCTTCCGCCTCGCCACGCGGCACCGGAGCTTCTTCGCCTTCCTGCTCGCCTCGATGGTCTACCGCGACGCGATGGTCGCGCTCTTCACCTTCGGCGGCATCTACGCCGCCGGCGTCCTCGGCTGGGGCACCTTCCAGCTCGGCGTCTTCGGCATCGTCGCCGCCGGCGTCGGCGCCCTCGGCGCCTGGGACGGCGGCCGCGCCGACCGCGCCTTCGGGCCGCGCCCGGTGATCGTCGGCTCGATCTGCGCGCTGATCGCCGTCAGCCTCGTCACCCTCCTCACCACCCGCGCCAGCGTGCTCGGCCTGCCCGTCCCGCCCGGCTCGCGCCTGCCCGACACCGTCTTCATGGCCGCCGGCGGCCTCCTCGGCGCCGCCGCCGGCGCGCTGCAGGCCGCCTCGCGCACCCTCCTCATCCACCAGGCCGAGGGCCGCGTGGCGCCCACCCAGGCCTTCGGCCTCTTCGCCCTCTCCGGCCGGGTCACCGCCTTCCTCGGCCCCGCGCTCATCGCCGCCGTCACCGCCGCCACCGGCTCGCAGCGGCTCGGGGTCAGCCCGGTCATCCTGCTGTTCCTCTTGGGCCTCTGCCTGCTATACTGGGTGAAAATCGACAACGAGCAGCCCCAGGAAGCCCCCGCATGATCCGCCCTCTGCTCGCGGCCTGCCTCGCGCTCGCCGCCCTCGCCGCGCTCGCCACCCCCGCCCCGGCGCAGACCGCGCGCCAGCTCTTCGCCGCCAGGTCCACCCCGTCGCCGCATGACCCCTATTCCATCGGCCAGCCCTCGCGCGGCTGCCTCGCCGGCGGGGTGCAGCTCCCCGAGACCGGCCCGACATGGCAGGCGATGCGCCTCGGCCGCAACCACCACTGGGGCAACCCGGCGATGATCGGCTTCATCGAGGACCTCAGCCGCACCGCGACCCGGGCCGGCTGGAAGGGGATCTACGTCGGCGACATCGGCCAGGCCCGCGGCGGCCCGGTCCCCGGCCACGCCAGCCACCAGATTGGCCTCGACGTCGACGTCTGGCTCAACCCGCCGCCGCGGCTCGACCTCGGCCGCTCCGAGCGCGAGCGCGTCTCGGCGATCAGCGTGCTCGCCCGCGACAAGCGCAGCCTCAACGGCAACTGGACCCCCGCGCATGCGGCGATCACCGAGGCCATCGCCCGCGACCCGCGGGTCAACCGCATCTTCATCACCGCCCCGGTCAAGCTCGCCCTCTGCGCCCAGGCCGGCCCGGGCGACGCCGCCTGGCTGCGCAAGGTCCGCCCCTGGTGGGACCATACCGACCACTGGCACATCCGCCTCAACTGCCCGAAGGGCGCCCCCGGCTGCGTCGACCAGGCCCCGCTCCCGCCGGGCGACGGCTGCAAGGACGCGATCTGGTGGGTCACCGAGGCGCTGCTGCCGCCCGATCCCGACGCCCCGAAGGAACCGCCCAAGCCACCGCTCCGGCTCGCCGACCTGCCGCCGCAATGCGCCACCGTGCTGCAGGCGCGATGAAGGCGGCCGTGCTCGCCGCCCTCGCCCTCCTCCTCTGGCCGCAGGCGCTCCCGGCCGAGGGCCCGCGGCTCGTCCCCGGCACCGAGGCGGTCTGGACCGCCTCCGACCCGCGCTTCGGCGGCTACTCCGGCCTCGCCCTCGCGCCGGACGGCCGGAGCTTCCTCGCCATCTCCGACAGGGGAAGCTGGGCGCGCGGCGAGATCGAGCGCACCGACGGCCGCATCGACGCCGTCCGCCTGACCGGCATCGGCGATCTGCACGAGATCTCCGGCGCGCCGGTCGGCGACCAGGCCTTCGACGCCGAAGGGCTCGCCGTCGACGCCGAGGGACGCGCCTTCGTCTCCTTCGAGGCCTTCCACCGCGTCCGCCGCTACGACGACATCGACGGCCCGGCGGCGAACGTCCCTTCCCACCCGGACTTCCGCGGGCTCCAGCTCAACTCCGGCCTCGAGGCGCTGGCCATCGACGCGAACGGCACGCTCCACGCCATCCCCGAGCGGTCCGGCGCCTGGGAGCGCCCCTTCCCGGTCTACCGCCTGCGGGGCGGCAAGTGGGACCGCACGCTCAGCCTCCGCCGCGACGGCACCTTCCTCGTCGTCGACGCCGACTTCGGGCCGGACGGCAACCTCTACCTGCTCGAGCGCGACTTCGGCTGGCTGAAGGGTTTCGCCACGCGGGTGCGCCGCTTCACCCCCGGCCCGGACGGCTTCGGCGACGAGGTGACCCTGCTCGAGACCTCCTTCGGCGCGCTCGACAACATGGAGGGCATCTCCACCTGGCGCGACGAGGAGGGCCGCATCCGCGTCACCCTCATCTCCGACGACAACTTCTTCCCGCTGCAGCGGACCATGCTCGTCGAATACATCCTCGCCGAGTGAGCGCGATGGATGCCGCACAGCGGAGGGAGATCCGCGTCTCCCTCGCCCTCGGGACCGGCGCCGCGGTGGCGCTCGGCTTCTCGCGCTTCGCCTATGCCCTGCTGCTGCCGCCGATGCGCGAGGATCTCGCCTGGAGCTACGTCCAGGCCGGGGCGATGAACACCGCGAACGGCGCCGGCTACATCGCCGGCGCACTCGCCTCGGCCTTCGTCGCCGAGCACTTCGGCATCGGGCGCGCCTTCCTCGCCGGCATCGCCGGCAGCGCGCTCGCGCTCCTCCTCTCCGGCCTGACCGGAGATTTCCACGCCCTCGTCGCCCTGCGCACCGTCGGCGGCGCGATGACCGCTTTCGCCTTCATCCTCGGCGCCTCGCTGGCGAGCGCCGTCGCCTCCCGCCCCGAGCGCGCCGGCCACATGGTCGCCCTCTACATCGCCGGCGCCGGCGGCGGCATCGTCGTCTCGGGCTTCCTGCTGCCGCCGCTCCTCGCGGCGCTCGGGCCGCCCGGCTGGCGCGCCGGCTGGCTCGCCATGGCGGCGCTCTCCTTCCTCGCCCTCGTCCCGGCTGCCCTCGCCGTGCGCCGCACCCCGGCGGCGGGCCTGCGCCAGCCGGGCCGCCTGCCCCCGCGGGTCGCGCGCGGGCTCATGCCCACCTTCGCCGGCTACGCCCTCTTCGGCGGCGGCTACGTCTCCTACATGACCTTCATCATCGTCCTAGTGCGCCAGGCCGGCGGCGGCGCCTGGGCGACGAGCAGCTACTGGGTGCTCCTCGGGGCGAGCTCGATCGCCGGCACCTTCCTCTGGAGCCGCCTGCTCGGCATCGCCAGCGCCGGCCTCGGCCCCGGCCTCGCCTCGGGCGCCCTCGCCCTCGGCGCCCTGCCGGTCCTCATCTGGCCCGGCCTGCCCGCCGCCTACGTCTCGGCCGTGCTCTTCGGCGGCACCTTCATGGCCGTGCCGATGGCGATCACCATGCTCGCGCGCCGCCTTCTGCCGCTCGAGCTCGCGACGGCTGCCATCTCAGCGCTCACCGTCACCTTCGCCCTCGGACAGGCCGCCGGCCCCATCGTCTCGGGCTACGTCACCGACCTGACCGGCTCGATCGCCGCCGGCCTCTGGGTCGCCCCGCTGCTCCTCGCCGGCGCCGCCCTGCTCTCGCT
>NZ_CALLYO010000535.1 GCF_937858865.1 uncultured Amaricoccus sp.
CGGCTCCAGCTCCACGAAGGCGCCGTAGTCGGTGATGTTGGTGACGCGGCCGGTGTGCCTGGAGCCGATCGGGAACTTCTCCTCGACGGTGTCCCAGGGATCGGCCTGCAGCTGCTTCATGCCAAGGCTGATGCGCTGGGTCTCCTTGTTGATCTTGATCACCTGGACCTTCACGGTCTCGCCGATGTTCAGGATCTCGGAGGGGTGGTTGACCCGCCGCCAGGCCATGTCGGTGACGTGCAGCAGGCCGTCGACGCCGCCGAGGTCGACGAAGGCGCCGTACTCGGTGATGTTCTTGACCACGCCGTCGATCACCTCGCCCTCGGCGAGACGCGCGACGATCTCGGCGCGCTGCTCGGCGCGGGATTCCTCGAGGACGGCGCGGCGGCTGACCACGATGTTGCCGCGGCGGCGGTCCATCTTCAGGATCTGGAAGGGCTGCGGCATGTGCATGAGCGGGCCCGCGTCGCGCACCGGGCGCACGTCGACCTGCGAGCCGGGCAGGAAGGCCACGGCGCCGCCGAGGTCGACGGTGAAGCCGCCCTTCACGCGGCCGAAGATCGCGCCCTCGACGCGCTCCTCCTTCTCGTAGGCCTTCTCGAGGCGGTCCCAGGCCTCCTCGCGGCGGGCCTTCTCGCGGCTGAGCACGGCCTCGCCGCGGGCGTTCTCGACCCGGTCGAGGTAGACCTCGACGGTATCGCCGATGGCGATCTCGGCCGGCTTGCCGGGCTGGCTGAATTCCTTGAGGTCGACGCGGCCTTCCATCTTGTAGCCGATATCGACGATGGCCTGTCCGGCCTCGATCGCGAGCACGATGCCCTTGACGACCGTCCCCTCCTCGGGGGTCTCGAGCTCGAAGCTCTCGTTGAGGAGCGCCTCGAAATCATCCATGGTTGCCGTAGCCGGCATGCAGTTCTCCTTGTGCGTGTTACGGGCCGGGCGGTTGGCTCCGCCGGTCTTGCAATTTGCGAATGCCCGCGAGATGGCCATGCCGCAGGCGTGGTGCAAGCCCCTAGTCCCTGCGGATGCGGCTTTCCACGTAAGCGACGGCCTCTGCGACGGCCGCGTCTATAGAGAGATCCGTGGTGTCGAGCAAGAGCGCATCGGCCGCGGCCCGCATCGGGGCGACGTCGCGGCCGGCGTCGCGGGCGTCGCGCTGGCGGATGTCGGCGAGGACGGCGGCGTAGGAGGGGGCGCCGAGCTCCTTCTGGCGGCGGGCGGCGCGGGCGGCGTCGGTGGCGGTGACGAAGAGCTTGGCCTCGGCCTCGGGGCAGATGACGGTGCCGATGTCGCGGCCGTCGAGGACGGCGCCGCCCTCGCGGCGGGCGAAGCGGCGCTGGAAGTCGAGGAGGGCGGCGCGGACCTCGGGGAGGGCGGCGACCTTCGAGGCGGCCTGGCCGGCGCGGGCGGAGCGGAGGTCGGGGCGCTCGAGGTCGGCGGGGGTGAGGCGGCGGGCGAGTTCGGCCGACCAGAGCGGGTCGACGACGCCGCGGCCGTCCTCGAGCGCCTGCACGCCGACGGCGCGGTAGAGCAGGCCGGTGTCGAGATGGGCGAAGCCGAAGTGCGCGGCGAGGGCGCGGCCGATGGTGCCCTTGCCGGAGGCGGCGGGGCCGTCGATGGCGACGGTGAAGGGCATCAGCCGGTGAGCCTGGCGCCGAGGCAGCGCATGAGCTCGACGAAGCTCGGGAAGCTGGTGGCGATGGTGGCGGCGTCGTCGATCGTCACCGGCTGGCGGGCGGCGAGGCCGAGGCAGAGGAAGGACATGGCGATGCGGTGGTCGAGCCGGCTGGCCACGGTGGCGCCGCCGGTCACGCCGCCCGGGCCGCGGCCGTGCACGATGAGATAGTCGTCGCCCTGCTCCACCTTCACGCCGCAGGCCTCGAGGCCCTGGGCCATGGCGTCGATGCGGTCGCTCTCCTTCACGCGCAGCTCGCGGATGCCGTGCATGGTGGTCATGCCCTCGGCGTTGGCGGCGAGGACGGCGAGGATCGGGTATTCGTCGATCATCGAGGCGGCGCGCTCGGGCGGCACCTCGATGCCCTTGAGCGGGCCGAAGCGGACGCGCAGGTCGGCGCAGGGCTCGCCGCCCTCCTCGCGGCGGTTCTCGAGGGCGACGCCCGCGCCCATCTCCTGCAGCGTGATGTAGAGGCCGGCGCGCGTCGGGTTGAGGCCGACCCCGGGGAGGGTGATGTCGGAGCCCTCGACGAGGAGGGCCGCCGCGACCGGGAAGGCGGCCGAGCTCGGGTCGCGCGGCACGGCGATCGTCTGCGGGCGGAGCTCGGGCTGGCCGGTGAGGATGATCGCGCGTCCCTCGGGGGTCTGCTCGGTGCGGACCCTGGCGCCGAAGCCGCGCAGCATCCGCTCGGTATGATCGCGCGTCGCCTCCTGCTCGATCACCACGGTCTCGCCGGGCGCGTTCAGCCCAGCGAGGAGCACCGCCGACTTCACCTGCGCCGAGGGCACGGGCGTCGCATACTGCACCGGCATCGGGTTGGCGGCGCCGGTCAGCGTGATCGGCAGCCGCCCGCCGCGGCGACCGCGCGCCTCGGCGCCGAAGAGGGCGAGCGGCTCGGTGATCCGCCCCATCGGCCGGCTGCGCAGGCTGGCGTCGCCGGTGAAGGTGGCGGTGATGTCGGTGGTCGCCATCGCGCCCATGACGAGGCGGACGCCGGTGCCGGAATTGCCGTGGTCGAGCACGTCCTCGGGCTCCTGGAAGCCGCCGATGCCGACGCCGTCCACCCGCCAGGTGCCGGTCCCGACCCGCTCGACGCTGGCGCCGAAGGCGCGCATCGCCCGGCCGGTGTCGAGGACGTCCTGCCCTTCGAGCAGGCCGCTGATCCGCGTCTCGCCGACGGTCAGCGCCCCGAGGATGAGCGCGCGGTGCGAGATCGACTTGTCGCCCGGCACCTCCGCCCGACCCGTGAGCGGACCGGAGGCTTCCGCCCGCATCGGTTTCGGCTCGTCATGCCCCCCCACCCTCGTCCTCCGCCGCTGCGCTCGTTTCCGACCTCATACGGGATCGGCAGACGCCGGTCCATCGGCTCGCTGTCGCGTTCAGTCCCGGCGGAAGGTCAGATACTGCGGCCGGCGCCCGGCGGCGAGCGCCTTGGCCTCGTAACGTGTCCCCGGCCAGCCGGGCCAGGGCGCGTCCTCGACCGACGCCACGGAGAAGCCGGGTGCGGCCGCAACCGCCTCGAGGGCGTGGCGGGCATAGTCGGCGATGTCGGTCGCGAGGCGCAATTCGGCGCCGGGCGCCATCGCGCGGTGGAGCTCGGCGAGGTTCTCCGGGCTCGCGAAGCGGCGGCGGTGGTGGCGCGCCTTCGGCCAGGGGTCGGGGTAGAGCAGGAAGACGCGCGCGAGCGCGCCGTCCGGCAGGAGCTCGATCAGGTCGCGCGCGTCGCCCGGATGCAGCCGGACGTTGGCGAGGCCGGCGGCGTCGATCCTGACCAGCGCCATGGCGACGCCATTGACGAACGGCTCGCAGCCGAGGAAGCCGACCTCGGGATGGGCCGCCGCCTGGTGCACGAGATGCTCGCCGGCGCCGAAGCCGACCTCGAGCCAGAGCGGGCGCCGGTCGGGGAAGAGCGGGCCGAGCGGGGCGCGGCCCGGGTTCTCGTCGGGCGAGACGCCGGGGATGCCGAGCTGCGGCAGCAGCGTGTCGAGCATTCGCCGCTGCGACGGCTTCAGCTTCTTGCCGTGCCGGCGCCCGTAGAGGTTGCGCCGCTGCCCCGGCGCCGCCTCGCCCCCGGTCTGCATGGCGCGGCCGGTCAGACCGCCCTGGCGAGCGCCTCGGTCAGATCGGTCCGCTCCCAGGAAAAGCCGCCCTCGTTGTCGGGGGCACGGCCGAAGTGGCCGTAGGCCGAGGTACGCTGGTAGATCGGCCGGTTGAGCCCGAGGTGGGTGCGGATGCCGCGGGGCGTCAGGTCCATGACCTCGGCGACGGCTTTCTCGATCGCTTCCTCCGGGACCTCGCCGGTGCCGAAGGTGTCGGCGTAGATCGAGAGCGGCCGCGCCACGCCGATGGCGTAGGAGAGCTGCAGCACGCAGCGCGAGGCGAGCCCGGCCGCCACCACGTTCTTCGCGAGGTAGCGGGCGGCATAGGCGGCGGAGCGGTCGACCTTGGTCGGATCCTTGCCGGAGAAGGCGCCGCCGCCGTGCGGCGCCGCGCCGCCGTAGGTGTCGACGATGATCTTGCGCCCGGTCAGGCCGGCGTCGCCGTCCGGGCCGCCGATGACGAACTTGCCGGTCGGGTTGACGTGCCAGACCGTCTTCTCGGTCAGCCAGCCCTCGGGCAGCATCTCGCGCACGTAGGGCTCGACCATCTCGCGCACGTCCCTCGACTCCATGCTGGCGTCGAGATGCTGGGTCGAGAGCACGAGGCAGGCGACCTCGACCGGCTTGCCGCCGGCGTAGCGCAGCGAGAGCTGGGCCTTGGCGTCCGGGCCGAGGCGGGGCTCCGCGCCGCTCTTGCGCGCCTCGGCCAGCCGGCGGAGGATGGCGTGCGAATAGTGCAGCGGCGCCGGCATGAGCTCGGCCGTCTCGTCGGTGGCGTAGCCGAACATGATGCCCTGGTCGCCCGCGCCCTCCTCCTTGCCCTCGCCGGCGTCGACGCCCTGGGCGATGTGCTCGGACTGGCCGTGGATGTAGTTGTGGACGCGCAGGTTGGCCCAGTGGAAGCCCTTCTGCTCGTAGCCGATGTCCTTCACGCAGGCGCGGACGATCTCCTCGACCCGGCTGAGGATGCTGCCGGGGCCGCGCACCTCGCCGCCGACGATCACGCGGTCGGTGGTGGCGAAGGTCTCGCAGGCGACGCGCGCCTCCGGATCCTCGGCCATGAAGGTGTCGAGCACCGCGTCGGAGATGCGGTCGCAGACCTTGTCGGGATGTCCCTCGGACACCGACTCGGAAGTGAAGAGGTAATCACTGCGACTGCTCATCTCGTAATCCACCCAGGTTGACCGATCGCCACTCCCTACGCAGGGTCGCAAACGGGGTCAACCGGAGTCGCCCGCCTCGCCGCTCGCGGCAGCGCCGGTCAGGCCGAATCGCCGCGGAGCGAATGCAGCAGCGCCAGCACCGACGCGCGGGTGTCGCTGTCGTGGATGCCGGCGAAGGCGTGGGTCAGCGTTGCGATCTCCTCGGTCAGCACCGCTTCGCTCGCCGAGACCGGCTGTTCGGACGCGAGGCCCTCGAAGAAGTAGCCGGGCGGCACCCCGAGGAAGGCGGCGATCTGGTAGAGCCGCCCGGCCCCGATCCGGTTCATGCCCTTCTCGTACTTCTGGATCTGCGAGAAGGTCACCCCCAGGTGCCGCCCCAGGCGTCCCTGGCTGAGCCCGAGGGCCTCCCGGCGCCGGCGTATCATGTTGCCGACGTGACGATCGATCTCGCTTGCTGACTTGGCCACCGGAACTCACCTCACCACATACGCACGGGCACCGGGCGGCGCGCGGCATGGATCGCCGCCGCACCCTGCCTGCGGATACAGGCCGCAGGCCCCGGATCGCTCCCCTGATCCCAGCTATCTGCGCAACTTTAGGAAAAAGCCACCGCTGCGCGGCCAGACAGTTAATCCGGCCAGCGCGACGATCAAAGTCAAGGTCCAGAAATCGCCGTGGCGAGCGTAGAAGGTCGGCTGTAACGGCGCAGGAAGCAGGGTGTCGAGCGCGCCCGTTTCACCAAGGCCGAGGCGCGCGACCACCCGGCCGAACGGGTCGATCATTGCCGAGACGCCGGTGTTGGCGGCGCGGGCCAGCGGCAGGCCCTGCTCGATCGCCCGCATCCGCGCCTGGGCGAGGTGCTGCCACGGCCCCGAGGCCTCGCCGAACCAGGCGTCGTTGGTGACCTGGACCAGCCACTCCGGCCGGCCTTCCGGGGCGCGGAGGCCGGCGGGGAAGATCGCCTCGTAGCAGATGAGCGGCAGGAAGGGCGGCAGGCCGGGCACGGCGACGAGGTGCGGCCCGTCCCCGGGGGTGAAGCCGCCGCGGGTGAGCGGCGCGAGCGCGGGAAGGCCGAGGCGGGCGATGGCGCGCTGGAAGGGGATGTATTCGCCGAAGGGGACGAGGTGGTGCTTGTCGTAGACCGCGGCCGGGGTGCCGTCGGGGTCGAGGACGGCGAGGGAGTTGAACCAGCGGTCGCCCTCGGGGGTCTGCTCGACGCGGCGGATGCCGAGGACGAGCCGGCCCGGTGCCGCGGCGGCCGCCGACTGGGCGAGGAGCTCGGGCGCGTGGCCGAGGACGAAGGGGACGGCGGTCTCGGACCAGATGGTGACGTCCGGGCGCGGCTGGGCGGCGGTGAGGGCGAGGTGGCGCTCGTAGAAGAGCTGCTCCATGCCCGGCTGCCATTTCAGCTCCTGGCGGGCGTTCGGCTGGACGAGGCGGACGAGGAGCGGGGTCTCGCGCTGCGGCGCGGGCTTGGCGAGGCGCCAGGCGCCCCAGCCCCAGCCGGCAGCGAGGAGGGCGAGGGCGGCGAGGAGGGCGCGGCGGGTGGCGAGCGCGGGCAGGAGGGCGGCGACCAGGGTAAGGAGGCCGAGGGCGAAGGGGCCGAGGAAGGCGGCGGTCTGCGCCACCGGGGTCTCGACCCAGGCGTAGGCGGGCAGGCCCCAGGGGAAGCCGGTCAGGACGCGGGAGCGGGCGTAGTCGGCGAGGGTCCAGAGGGCGGCGAGCAGGAGGAGGCGGGCGAGACCGGGGCGGCCGAGGGCGCGGGCGAGGGCGAAGGGGACGGCCCAGAAGAGCGCGAGGCCGCCGGCCATGCCGACGAGGGCGAAGGGGGCCATCCAGCCGTAGACCTCGGGCTCGACGAGGAAGGGCTCGACGATCCAGAAGAGGGCGGCGGCGAAATGGCCGGCGCCGGCGGCCCAGCCGAGCCAGAAGGCGGCGCGCGGGCGGGGGGCGGCGTCGAGGAGCCAGAGGAGAGGGGGGAGCGCGGCGAAGAGGACGATGGGCCAGGAGACGGGCGGCTGGGCCAGTGCCGAGACGGCGCCGCAGGCGACGGCCAGCGCCAGCCGCGCCGACGGGCCGAGGCGCGCGAGTCGCCGTTCGGGGGCGATCACCTATTCAGCGGCTTCCGCCGGCGCCCGGGCGGCGGCGGCGAGGCGCACGCGCAGGCTGTTGATGCGCCGCGCGTCGGCGTCGACCACCTCGAACTCGTGGCCCTCGGGGTGGATCACCACCTCGCCGCGCGCCGGCACCCGGCCGGCGAGGCGGATGACGAGGCCGCCGAGGGTGTCGACCTCCTCGGCGAGCTCGGGCGGCGCGAGGCTGACGCCGGCGACCTGCTCGAAGTCGTCGAGGTCCATGCGCGCCTGGGCGAGATAGATGCCGGGGGCCTCCTCGCTCCAGAGCGGGCGCTCGGCCTCGTCGTGCTCGTCGGCGATGTCGCCGACGATCTGCTCGAGCACGTTCTCGATGGTGACGAGGCCGTCGACGCCGCCGTACTCGTCGATGACGAGCGCCATGTGGATGCGGGCGGCCTGCATCTTCTGCAGCAGCACCCAGATCGGCATGGAGGGGGGCGCGTAGAGGAGCGGGCGGATCAGGCCCTTGAGGTCAAAGGGCTCGGACCGGGTGCAGAAGCCGTACTTGAGCGCGAGGTCCTTGAGGTGCACGAGGCCGAGCGGCTGGTCGAGCGTCTCGGAATAGACCGGCAGGCGGGAGAGCGTGCTCTCCTGGAAGACGGCGACCACCTCGTCGAGGGTGGCGTCCTCGGAGATCGCGACGATGTCGGCGCGCGGGACGCTGACGTCGTCGACGCGCATCCGGCGCAGGTTGCGGAGGTTGAGGCTGGGCCCGCGCGCGCGTCCGTTCGCGGTGCGAGGCAGCGGGTCGACGTCGGAGGACTCGCGACCGAAGATGCGGGAGAAGAACGATCGGGCCGGACTGTCAGGGTCGGCGTCTTCGGGCCCGGCGGCTGCCGCGCCGGCGTGCCCGTCTGAGGTCTCGGCCATCTATCCTGTCCGCAAGCACGCCCGAGTGGCGCCCCTAGGCGGAATATGGGTTCGCCACGCCCATGCTGGCAAGCACTTTCGTCTCGATTTCCTCCATCGTCTCGGCCTCGGCGTCGAGCGCATGGTCGTGGCCGAGAAGGTGCAGGACGCCGTGCACGACGAGATGCGCCGCATGGTCGGCGAAGGTGATCCCGGCCGCCTCGGCCTCGGCGAGGCAGGTGTCATAGCCGAGCGCGACGTCGCCGAGGAAGAGCGGCCCCTCCCCCGGCTCGCCGGGCGGCACCGGGATCTCGCCGGAGAAGGCGGGCCAGCTCAGCACGTTGGTCGGCGTCGCCTTGCCGCGGAACTGCCCGTTCAGCTCCGCCATCTTCGCGTCGTCGGCGAGGAGGAGGCCGATCTCGTGCTGGTCGGGATCGCGGCCGACCGCCTCGAGCGCCGCCCGCGCCGCGCGTTCCGCCACGGCCGGGATGCCGGCGGCTTCCCAGCGCGGATCCTCGATCACCGGCTCGACGGTCTCAGCCATCGCGCGGCGGCCCGGCGCCGTCCCAGGCGCGGATGATGCGGGCGACCAGCGAATGGCGCACCACGTCGTCGGCGGAGAAGTGGGTGAAGCCGATGCCCGGCACCCCGCGCAGGATCCGCTCGGCCTCGATCAGCCCCGAGGGCACGCCGAGCGGCAGGTCGATCTGGGTGGTGTCGCCGGTCACCGCCATGCGGCTCCCCTCGCCGAGGCGGGTCAGGAACATCTTCATCTGCATCGTGGTGGCGTTCTGCGCCTCGTCGAGCACGACGAAGGCGTTCGACAGCGTGCGGCCGCGCATGAAGGCGAGGGGTGCTATCTCGATCTGCCGCTCCTCGATCAGCTTCGCGACCTGCTTCGGCGGGAAGAAGTCGTTCAGCGCGTCGTAGAGCGGCTGCATGTAGGGGTCGACCTTCTCCTTCATGTCGCCGGGGAGGAAGCCGAGCCGCTCGCCGGCCTCGACCGCCGGGCGCGAGAGGACGATGCGGTCGACCCGCCCGTCGATGTACATCGAGGCGGCGGCCGCGACGGCGAGATAGGTCTTGCCGGTCCCGGCCGGGCCGATGCCGAAGACGAGCTCGTGGCGGAAGAGGTTGCGGACGTAGACCTCCTGCATGGCGCTGCGCGGCTCGACCAGCTTGCGGCGGGTGCGGATCTCGAGCGGCTCGCCGGAGAACATGTCGAGCTGGCTCATCCGCGACTCGCCGCCCGACGCCCCGCCGCGGTCGGCGGGCGCGAGGCGGATCGCCGCGTCGATGTCGCCCGGCGTGACCGGCCGGCCCTTCTCGAGCCGCTCGTAGAGGCTGCGGAGCACCTGCTCGGCCTGCTCGCGCTCGGGAGCCGCCCCGTGCAGGGTGAGGTGGTTGCCACGGCGGTGGATCGCCACGCCGAGCCGTGATTCGATCTGCACGATGTTGCGGTCGAGCTCGCCGCAGAGATCGATCAGGAGGCGGTTGTCGGGGAATTCGAGGAGTGTCTCGGACGGGTCATCCGGGATCGAGGCGGGGTTCGGGGCGGTGATCGCCAATGTGCCTCCGGGGCGCACGCTCTGCGGAACTGCTCAACTTGGAAAAGAGTGCCCCAGCCTCAGGCACCGCGCAAGCGTCTTGGGGGTCACGGG
>NZ_CALLYO010000536.1 GCF_937858865.1 uncultured Amaricoccus sp.
AAAGCTCGGACATGGCGAAGAAGCCGTTCAGGACGACCAGCACCAGCACGATCAGAACGGAAAGAAGCATTCACCTCCCCTGAGCACCCCCAGCGCTTCCTCCATAGGGGAAGTTCGCCGGATGTGCACGCGGCGTTCGCGCAGCCGGCCGCCCTATCCGCCGCGCCCCGCTACGAGCGCCCGCCGGCGCGCCGGGGCGGCGGCGACGACGGTACGGACGGACGCAGCCCGGCGCAGGCTCGGGTGGGCGTTCTTCATCGACCGCCCGTTCGGGGCCGATCCGGGCTGGGCGGTGCCTGCCCCGCCGGCGACTGCGTAAATCCGGCTCCGGATCGTTCGGAGCAAGCGTTTACCGGGCTTCGTTCGATCTGGAACGCATATGGAATGCGTATGGGAAACGTATGGCGACCTGAAAGAGTTGGTGGCCTGGAGACGATGGGGCCCGCCGACCGGATGGTCGGCGGGACCCAGGTTCATTGCCCCGGGTTCCGCCGGGGGATCACTCCACCTCGAAGCCCATCGGCTCGGCCGGCTCGTCCACCGCCAGCGCCGCGGCGGCTTCCTCGCGGCGGTCGGCGATGATCTTGGCGTCGCGCTCGGCGGCGATGCGCTTGATCGTGTGGGTGGCGCCGCCGGTGCCGGCGGGGATCAGCCGGCCGACGATGACGTTCTCCTTGAGCCCGACCAGCCGGTCGCGCTTGCCCTGGGTCGCCGCCTCGGTGAGCACGCGGGTCGTCTCCTGGAAGGAGGCGGCCGAGATGAACGAGCGGGTCTGCAGGCTCGCCTTGGTGATGCCGAGCAGGATCGGCGCGCCCTTGGCCGGCTCGCGGCCGGCGGCGATCGCCTTCTCGTTCTCCTCGTCGAACTCCATCTTGTCGACCTGCTCGCCCTTGAGGAGCGTGGTGCCGCCCGACTCGGAGATCTCCCACTTCTGCAGCATCTGGCGGACGATCACCTCGATGTGCTTGTCGTTGATCTTCACGCCCTGCAGCCGGTAGACCTCCTGCACCTCCTCGATCAGGTAGTCGGCGAGCGCCTCGATCCCGAGGATGGCGAGGATGTCATGGGGGGCAGGGTTGCCGTCCATGATGTACTCGCCCTTCTGGATGAAGTCGCCCTCCTGCACCGGGATGTGCTTGCCCTTCGGCACCATGTACTCGATCGCCTCCAGGCCCTCCTCCACAGGCTCGATGGTGATCCGGCGCTTGTTCTTGAAGTCCTTGCCGAAGTGCACGTGGCCCGAGATCTCGGCGATGATCGCGTGGTCCTTGGGACGGCGCGCCTCGAAGAGCTCGGCCACCCGCGGCAGGCCGCCGGTGATGTCCTTGGTCTTCGCGCCCTCGCGCGGGATGCGCGCGATGACGTCGCCGGGGCGCAGGCTCTGGCCGTCCTCGACCGAGAGGATGGCATCGACCGACATGGCATGGACCTCGGGGTTGCCGTTGTCGAGCCGCACGGGCTCGCCGCTCTCGGGGTCCATGACGATGACCTCGGGCTTGAGGTCGTTGCCGCGCGGGGCGGCGCGCCAGTCGGAGACGATCTTCTGGCTGATGCCGGTGGCGTCGTCCATCTCCTCGCGCACCGAGAAGCCGGCCACGAGGTCGACGAACTTCGCCACGCCCGCCTTCTCGGCGATGATCGGCAGCGTGTAGGGATCCCACTCCGCCAGCTTGTCGCCGCGGGCGACGGTGGCCCCTTCCTTCACCAGGAGCTTGGTGCCGTAGCCGAGCTTGGAGACCGCCCGGTCGACGTTGTTCTCGTCGACGATGGCGATGTCCATGGTGCGCGACATGACGATCTGCTCGCCCTCGGCATTGGTGAGCAGGTTGGCGCCGCGCAGCTGCACGGTGCCCTCCTGGCTCGCCTCGAGGAAGGACTGCGAACCGCCCTGGGCGATGCCGCCGATGTGGAAGGTCCGCATGGTCAGCTGCGTGCCGGGCTCGCCGATCGACTGGGCGGCGATGATGCCGACCGCCTCGCCGGGGTTCACCTTGGTGCCGCGGGCGAGGTCGCGCCCGTAGCACTGGGCGCAGATGCCGTCCTCGGCCTCGCAGGTGAGCGGCGAGCGGATCTGCATCTCCAGGACGCCCGACGTCTCGATGGCGTCGGCGTCGCGCTCCTCGATCAGGCCGTTGCGCGGGAAGATCACCTCGCCGGTCTTCGGGTCGAGCACGTCCTCCGCCGCGACGCGGCCGAGGATGCGCTCGGCGAGCGAGGCAACGACCTCGCCGTCCGAGATCGCGGCGCGCGCGGTGATCGAGCGGTCGGTGCCGCAGTCGTCGATCTTGACGATGCAGTCCTGCGCCACGTCCACCAGGCGGCGGGTCAGGTAGCCCGAGTTCGCCGTCTTCAGCGCCGTGTCGGCGAGGCCCTTGCGGGCGCCGTGGGTCGAGTTGAAGTACTCGAGCACGGTGAGGCCTTCCTTGAAGTTCGAGACGATCGGGGTCTCGATGATCTCGCCCGAGGGCTTGGCCATCAGGCCGCGCATGCCGCCGAGCTGCTTCATCTGCGCCGGCGAGCCGCGGGCGCCGGAGTGGCTCATCATGTAGACCGAGTTCGGCTCCTTCTCGCGGCCCTCGTCGTCCTTACGGACGGCCGAGATCTCGCCCATCATCGCGGCGGCCACGTCGTCGGAGCAGCGGGACCAGGCGTCGACCACCTTGTTGTACTTCTCGCCCTGGGTGATCAGGCCGTCCATATACTGCTGCTCGAACTCCTTCACCTGGTCGCGGGTGCGGTTGACGAGCTGCCACTTCGCCTCCGGGATGACCATGTCGTCCTTGCCGAAGGAGATGCCGGCCTTGAACGCCTCGGTGAAGCCGAGGCCCATGATCTGGTCGCAGAAGATCACCGACTCCTTCTGGCCGCAGTGGCGGTAGACGGTGTCGATGACCTCGCCCACCTCCTTCTTGCGCAGCAGGCGGTTGACGATGTCGAACGGGGTCTTGAAGTTCTTCGGCAGCAGCTGCCCGAGCCGGAGCCGGCCGGGGGTGGTCTCGTAGCGCTTGAGGACCGTCTCGCCGTTCTCGTCGATCTGCTCGATGCGGGCAGTGATCTTCGAGTGCAGGTTGACGTGGCCCGCGTGCAGCGCGTGGTTCACCTCCTCGATGGAGCCGAACTTCATCCCCTCGCCCGGCTGCCCCTCGCGCATGATCGAGAGGTAGTAGAGGCCGAGGATCATGTCCTGCGACGGCACGATGATCGGCTTGCCGTTGGCCGGCGAGAGCACGTTGTTGGTCGACATCATCAGGACGCGCGCTTCCAGCTGCGCCTCGAGGCTCAGCGGCACGTGCACGGCCATCTGGTCGCCGTCGAAGTCGGCGTTGAAGGCGGCGCAGACCAGCGGGTGCAGCTGGATCGCCTTGCCCTCGATCAGCACCGGCTCGAAGGCCTGGATGCCGAGGCGGTGCAGCGTCGGCGCGCGGTTGAGGAGGACGGGGTGCTCGCGGATCACCTCGTCAAGGATGTCCCAGACCTCCGGGCGCTCCTTCTCGACGAGCTTCTTCGCCTGCTTGA
>NZ_CALLYO010000537.1 GCF_937858865.1 uncultured Amaricoccus sp.
ACGCGGGCTGGCTCGCCACCTACCTCTACGATCCGGCCGCCGGCACCAGCGACCTCGCCCTCCTCGACGCCGCCCGGATCGAGGAGGCGCCGGTCGCGGTCATCCGCATGCCCCAGCGCGTGCCGCAGGGCCTGCACGGCGCCTGGCTGCCCGGCTGACCACCGCAGCGAACCGAACGACGGCTCCAGCGCCTCGCGGTGCGCAATTCCGGCTCGTGTCGAACGGCAGGTTCGGACCGATCACAAAGGGCTGATCACGATAAATGCAAACCGCTGCAATGCGTGCGGCGCGCGCGCTCAGCGGCCGGTGAAGCGGGGCTCGCGGCGCTCGCGCTGGGCGGCGAGGCCCTCGGCGTGGTCGGCAGAGGCGAAGCAGGTGGCGATGCGCTCCCGCGCCGCCGCGGCGTCGAGGCGGTTCTGGCCGAGCTCGAGGATGGTCTGCTTCATCCCGCGCACCGCCAGCGGGGCAAGGCCGGCGATGCGGCCGGCGATCTCGCCGACCCTGGTCTCCAGCGCCTCGGGTGCGACGAGATGGTCGAGAAAGCCCATGGCGAGGAGCGCCTCGGCCTCGAAGGTCTCGGCGAGGAGGAAGAGGCGCCGGGCCGCCTGGCTGCCCAACCGGTCGACGGCGCGGCGGATGCCGGCCGGCTCGTAGTGGATGCCGAGCCTGGCCGGCGGCGCGAAGGCGCGCATCCCGGTGACGCCGACCCGGAAGTCGCAGGCGAGTGCGAGCTCGACCCCGCCGCCGTAGGCCCCGCCGTTCAGCGCCGCGACGGTCGGCACCGGGAAGGCCTCGAGCGCGTCGCAGAGCCGGGTGAGCGGGTTCTCGGTCCAGTCGCCGGCACCCACGTCGCCGAGGGCGGCGCCGGCGCAGAAGCTCCTGCCGCGTCCGGTCAGGACCAGCGCGCGCAGCTCGTTGCGGCCGGCCCAGTCGGCGAGGAGCGCCGTGAGGGCCGCCATCGCCTCCCGGTCAAGGGCGTTGTGCGCCTCGGGGCGGGCGAGGGTGATGCGACCGACCGGACCCTCGATGCGGCTCTCGATCATGCCTCGAACTCCGCGATCACCGGGACGTGGTCGCTCGGCGTCTCCCAGCCGCGCACGTGGCGGGCGATGCGGCTCGCGCCGGAGCGTTCGGCGAGGTCGGGGGTGGCCCAGATGTGGTCGAGGCGGCGGCCCTTGTCGGCGACCTGCCAGTCGGGGGCGCGGTAGGACCACCAGGAATAGAGGCGGCCGTCCGGAATGTGGGCGCGGGTGACGTCGACCCAGCCGCCGGCGGCCTGTGCGGCGGTGAAGGCCTCGACCTCGACCGGGGTGTGGGAGACGATTCTGAGGAGCTGCTTGTGGCTCCAGACGTCGTCCTCGCGCGGGGCGACGTTGAGGTCGCCGACGAGGATGGCCCGCTCCGGCGGCGCCTCCGCCCCCCAGGCGCGGAGCTCGGCGAGGAAGTCGAGCTTGTGGGCGAACTTGGGGTTCAGCGCCGGGTCTGGCAGGTCGCCGCCGGCCGGGATGTAGAGGTTGTGGACCACGGTGCCGGAGGGGAGGCGGGCGGCGACATGGCGGGCGTCGCCCCGGGTGCAGAAGTCGCGGTGGGGGAGCTCCTCGAGCGGCAGGCGCGAGAGGATGGCGACGCCGTTGTAGGCCTTCTCGCCGCGCACCGCCACGTGGCGGTAGCCGAGGGCGTGCAGGCCCTCGAGCGGGAACTTCTCGACCGGGGTCTTGGTCTCCTGGAGGCAGAGGACGTCCGGGTTCTCCTCGCGCAGGAAGCGGAGGACGGCCTCCTCGCGGTGGCGGACCGAGTTGATGTTCCAGGTGGCGAGACGGATGGTCATGGTCCGCTTGTTAGGGAGCCGCGGCCCGGGGCGCAAGGAGTGCCGCTACCGGTCGCGCCCGAGGAGCGGCACCTCGAGCGCCGTGGCGGAGGTCATACGGCCGTCGGCAGATTGAATCGGGATCGAGGGAATTCCGTTCGTGTTAACAGTGGCTTGGGCGGACTGGAATGCGGCCGGAAAGGGGCTGGAAAGCGGCCATACGATTTGCGGCCGTGACCAGAGATCAACACGGGTCGCGCGGAGCGCGCGCGACGGACCGAACCATTCACCTGGAAGAAGCTAGCAGCAGCTCGCCATCGGGCGTCGGGAGCGGCAGGCCGCTGCGGAGCGCCGTCTGCAGGGCGTTGGCGACCTCGTCATTGCAGGAAGACACTCGTCCGCGCGGTGCGTCCGGTCGCGTCGATCACGGCGAGGTCGACGAAGCCGACGCCGTCGGGGCGCCATTCGGCCTGGCGGGCAAAGGGGTCGACCGGAATCGGGGCGCCGTCGACGAGCCAGCGGAAGGGCGGGACGCCGGCGCCGAGGCGGATGGCAAGCGGGCGGCCGGCGCCCCGGCCGAGGCCGAGGTCGACGCGGGCGCCTTCAGGCGGAAAGGCGATCTCCGGACCGCCGCGGGCGTCCGCGGCGCCGCGGGCCTGGAAGGCGCTCAAGGGCGCGGGCAGTTCGGCCGTGGTGACGGTCAGCGCGCCGGCCGGCGGCGGTGGCAGGGCGACGGGCTCGGGGGCGAGGCGCGCGAAGGCGTCGAAGAGCGCAGGGGCGGCGGCCTCGATGCCGAGGGCGCCGGGCACCGGGGCGCCATCGGGGCGGCCGAACCAGACGCCGACGACGTGGGCGCCGTCGAAGCCGATCGCCCAGGCGTCGCGGTGGCCGTAGCTGGTGCCGGTCTTGTAGGCGATGCGGCCGGCGACGCCGTTCGGGGGCGGCGGCGTGCCGCGGAGGATGTCGGCGACGTACCAGGCCGGCACGCCGTCGAGGACCCGGGCAGGGGCCGCGGGCGCCGGCTCGGAGGTTTCGGCCAGCGGGCGCGCGGTCCCGCCGTCGGCGATCGCGGCATAGAGGCGGACGAGGTCCTCGAGCGTCAGGCCGACGCCGCCGAGGGCGATGGCGAGGCCCGGGCCGCCGCCGGGGGGGAGCTGCGGGCTGGCGCCGGCGCGGCGCAGGCGGGCCATGAGCTGGGCGGGGCCGACGGCGTCGAGGAGGGCGACCGCCGGCAGGTTGCGCGAGGCCTGGAGCGCGATGCGGGCGGTGATCGGGCCGAGCCAGGTCCGGTCGAGGTTCTGCGGCGCGTAGCTGCCGAAGCGCATGGGACGATCCTCGATGACCGTCTCGGGGTGGGCGATACCGGCCTCGAAGGCGAGGCCGTAGACGAGCGGCTTCAGTGTCGAGCCGGGCGAGCGGACGGCGCGGCTCATGTCGACGAAACCGCCGCGGCTCGGGTCGAGACGGTCGGCGGCGCCGATGCGGGCGCGGATCTCGCCCGTGCGGTGGTCGGCGACGATGAGCGCGGCGCTGATGCCGGGGCCGAGCACGCGGGCGCGCTCGGCGACAAGGATTTCGAGCCGGGACTGCAGCCCGGCGTCGAGCGTCGTCGCGATCTCCCCGGCGCCGGGCCGGACGGCGACCAGGCGGTCGGCGAGGTGCGGCGCGAGCGCGGGGAAGGGCCGGCGGAGCGTCGGAACCGGCTCAGTTCGCGCGGCGGACGCTTCGGTGGCGTCAAGCGCGCCGGCCGCAGCGGCGCGGGCCAGCACCCGGTCGCGCGCCACCCGCGCGGCCTCCGGCGCGCGATCGGGCCGGCGGGCCTCGGGCGACTGCGGCAGGGCGACGAGGAGCGCGGCCTCGGCGGGCGTCAGGCGGCGCGGCTCCTTGCCGAGCCAGGCCAGGCTCGCGGCGCGGATGCCCTCGAGGTTGCCGCCGTAGGGGGCGAGGGTCAGGTAGAGCGAGAGGATCGCGTCCTTGTCGAGCCGCCGCTCCAGCGCCAGGGCGACGCGGATCTGGCGGAGCTTGCCGGAAAGCGTGCCGGTCGGGCCTTCCTCGAGCAGGCGGGCAACCTGCATGGTCAGCGTCGAGCCGCCGGAGACGATGCGGCCGGCGGCGAGCGACCGGGCCGCGGCGCGGGCGAGCGCCAGGGGGTCGACGCCGGGGTGGCTGCGGAAGCGGCGGTCCTCGAAGGCGACGAGCTGGGCGAGGTAGCCGCGGTCCACCGCGTCCAGCGGGACGGGCAGGCGCCAGCGGCCGTCGGCGACGGTATAGGCGGAGAGGAGCGTGCCGTGGCGGTCGAGGACGACGGCGGAGGTCTTCGGCACCAGCGGCGGCAGGACGGTGGCGTCGATCCAGCGGTCGAGCCAGACCAGGGCACCGGCCGCGAGGGCCAGCGCCGCGAGAACCGCCGCAAGGCCGCGGGTCATTCCCGGACCGTCACCGTGCCGGTGTCAGTGCGGGCGCGGTAGGCCGGGCGGTACATGTCCTCGATGCTCGCCGCCGGGCGGTGGAAGCTGCCGGGCGAGACGGCGCGGACCATGTAGGCGAGACGGAAGGGCTCGGCCCCCTGCCAGTCCACCGCGGCGGCGAAGCGGTCGGCGCGGAACTCCGTGTAGGTGGCGACGTCGTCGGCCGAGAGCCAGGCGAGCTGGCCGGTCTCGCCCGAGCGCAGGAGGTTCGGGTTCTCGATCTCGAGCCCGGCCGGCAGCGGGTCGGAGACGATCAGCCGGGCCTGCAGGTCGCGCTCCGGCATCACCGTCACCACCGCGACCAGCCGGTCGTTGAGGGTGATCGCCGCGGGATCGGCGGGGGCGCCGTCGAGCGTGAGGAGCTGGCGCTCGATGCGGTAGCCGTTGCCCTGGGCGGGCTCGGGCTGGGTCGGGATGCCGAAGGCGGTGACGACGGCGAGGGTCGGCAACGGCCCGCTGTTGGTCACGCGGAGCGGCAGGTCGGCGGGGGTCAGGCGCAGCGCCGGGCCGGGCACCGGGGCGTCGTCGATGCGGAGGCCGCCGAGCGCGGCGTCCCCGGCGAGCGCGTGCGCGGCGAGCAGCGTCCAGAGCTGCTCCTGGGTCGAGCGTTCGGCGCCGGGGGCGGTGACGATGGCGGCGAGCCCTTCGCGGTCGACGGCATCGCTGCCCGCCTCGGCGGCCAGCGCGAGGACGCCGGCCGCGTCGCGCGGGCCGCTGCCGTAGTCGGTGCGATAGAGCTGCTCGGGCTCGCCCGACGCCGCGGCGAGGCCGGCGCGGCGGAACATCGCGTCGGCGCGCGGCTGGTCGCCGGCGAGTGCGAGGGCCGCCCCGAGCTGGGCCTGGGCAAGCGGCGTGGCGAAGGCGTCCGCGCGGGTGTCGGCGTAGTAGCGCAGGTCGCCGATGGCGGCGCGGCCCTCGCGGGCGAGCACCATCAGCGCGTAGGCGAGATCCTCGCCGCCCTTCTCGAAGTCGCCGTAGGCGTTGACGAGGTTCGCGAGGTTGCCGAGCGCGGCCTGGAAGGCGCGGTCGGGAACCGCGTGGCCTTGCGCGCGGGCGCGCGACAGGAAGTCGGTGACGAAGGCGTCGAGCCAGCCGTCGCCGCTCGCGGCCGCGTTCCAGAGCCCGAAGGCGCCCGTGCCGGCCTGGTTGGCGAGGACGTCGCGGATCGCGCCGTCGAGGCGCCTGCCGATCTCGTCGGCGCCTGCGATGCCGAGCCCCTCGGCGGTGGCGGCGAAGTAGAGGAGCGGCATGGCGCGGCTGACGGTCTGCTCGGTGCAGCCCCAGGGATAGGCCTCGAGCGCGGTCAGGAGGCCGGGCACGTCGAAGGCCGCGAGCGGCCCGAGCGCGACGGTCGCGGCCGCCGTGCCGGGGGCGAGGCCGTCGAGGACCGAGGCGTCGAGGGTCAGCGTCTGGCCGGCGGCGAGCTCGATCC
>NZ_CALLYO010000538.1 GCF_937858865.1 uncultured Amaricoccus sp.
TCCATGGTGACGATGCGGGCGTTCCGGACGAGAAGGCGCGACATGGGAATCCTCCGGGCTGGGAAAGACGATCCGGGGCCGACGGCCGCACCCCGGACGATGGCATGACTGCTTGCTGAACCTGGGATCGGCGTCATGCCCCGACCCCGTCCCCCCGCCGCCCGGCCTTCTCTCGGGCCGTGCGGGTTTCCGGGGGACGGGTCGGGCTCAATGGCCCCCGGCCGAGGCCAGCGGAACCTCGACGCCGTCCACGTCGTAGAGCTTGCCGTCGAGGAAATGGTCCCCGTGCTGCAGCTTCGCGATGTCCGCGAGCCGCACCACCCGATCGGCCGCGGGAGGATGTTCCATGCTGCCGCCGACCAGATGGTTGAACACGAGGTTGAGCGTGATCGCCATCAGCGCCGAAGAGCTGATGCCGGAATGGAAGATGGTCTGCACCCATGCCGGAAAGTGATGGTAGAACTCCGGCAGCACGATCGGAATCGTGCCGAACCCGATCGAGGTCGCCACGATGATCAGGTTCATGTTGTTCTCGTACTCGACCTTCGAGAGGATGCGGATGCCGCTGGCGGCGACCGTCCCGAAGAGCACGATGCCGGCGCCGCCGAGAACCGGGCTCGGGATCGCCGCCACGATCCGCCCCATCACCGGCAGCAGCCCGAGCGCGACGAGGATCAGGCCGCCGGTCGCCACGACATAGCGGCTCTTGACTCCGGTGACCGCGACGAGGCCGACGTTCTGGGCGAAGGCGCTCTGCGTGAACGAGCCGACGATCGGCGCGAGCGTGCTCGACAGCATGTCGGCCCGGAGCCCGTTGGCCAGCCGCTGCGAGTCCACCTTGGTGTCGACGATCTCGCCCACGGCGAGGATGTCCGCCGAGGTCTCGACCAGCGTCACCAGGATCACGATGAACATCGAGATGATCGCCGCGATCCCGAAGGTCGGATAGCCGAAGTGGAAGATCTGCGGCAGCGCGAAGACCGGGCCGTCGCCGACACGGGAGAAATCGGTCATTCCGACCGAGAAGGCGATCGCCGTGCCGATCAGGAGCGCGAGCAGGATCGACAGCCGCGACACCGCGGCGCTTCCGAACCGGCTGAGCAGCAGCACGATGACGAGCGTCACGCCCGCGAGCAGGATGTTCGCCATGCTGCCGTGGTCGGGCGCGCCGGGATTGCCGCCCATGGCCCAGAAGCCGGCGACCGGCATCAGCGTCAGGCCGATCGTGGTGATGACGATGCCCGCCACCAGCGGCGGAAAGAAGCGGATGACGCGGGAGAAGAACGGGGCGATCAGCAGGCCGAGCAGGGAGGCCACCATGACCGCGCCGAGAATGGCCGGAATGCCGCCGTCGCCCGAGATGGTGATCATCGTCGCGACGCCGGAGAAGGAGACCCCCTGCACCAGCGGCAACTGGCAGCCGAAGAAGGGCAGGCCCATCGTCTGCAGGATGGTCGCCACCCCGCCGGCGAAGAGCGACGCGGTGATCAGCAGCCCGATCTCGCCCGGTTCCAGGCCGGCGGCCTGCCCGATGATGAGCGGCACGGCGACGATGCCGCCGTACATCGTCAGGATGTGCTGCAGGCCGTAGGCGAGGTTGGCGACGACCCCGAGTCGCTCGTCCTCCGGCCGCGCGACCCGGGGTTCGGCAACCCGGGTTGATGTTGATTCGAAAGCCATTACGTTTCCCCCTGACGAATATGCCCCCGTCAGTGGCGCGCGGACCTGAACGGGAAGACCAGGACGCCAACCTAGCACTTGTCGCGCAGGTGGATTTCACGGATTTCCTTGAAGCTCCTTCGCGCCTTGCCCTTCATCGGAGGCCTCGCCATAGTCCGGGGCCGAAAAAGGGGAACGCGATGGCAGCGGATATCGGACTGGTCGGCCTCGGCACCATGGGCGCCGCTCTCGCGCTCAACATCGCCGAGAAGGGGTTCGATGTCGCCGTCTTCAACCGGACGACCTCCGTCACCCGCGGCTTCACCGCCGAGGCCGGACCGCTCGCCGCCCGGATCACCCCTTGCGAGGACCTCGCGGCGCTGGTGGCCGCGCTCGAGACGCCGCGGGCGATCATCCTCATGGTCCCGGCCGGCGCGCCGGTCGACCAGATGATCGCCGCCCTCCGCCCGCTGCTCGACGCGGACGACCTCATCATCGACTGCGGCAACGCCAACTTCCACGACACCCGCCGCCGCGCCGCCGAGGCCGCGGCGGCGGGCTCGCCCTACCTCGGGATCGGCGTCTCCGGCGGCGAGGAGGGCGCCCGCCACGGCCCCTCGATCATGGGCGGCGGCCCGAAGCCGGCCTGGGACCGCGTCGCCCCCATCCTCGAGGCCATCGCCGCCCGCTTCGAGGGCACCCCCTGCGCCGCCTGGATGGGCCCCGACGGCGCCGGCCACTTCGTCAAGACCGTCCACAACGGCATCGAATACGCCGACATGCAGATGATCGCCGAGATCTACGGCATCATGCGCGACGGCCTCGCCTTCGAGGCCGAGGAGGTGGCGCTCGCCTTCGAGGCCTGGAACCGCGGCCCCCTGCGCTCCTACCTGATCGAGATCACCGGCGAGGTGGCCCGCGCCGTCGACCCCGGCACCGGCCTCCCCGTCATCGACATCATCCTCGACCGCGCCGGCCAGAAGGGCACCGGCCGCTGGACCGCGATCGAGGCGCAGCACCTCGGCGCCCCCGCCACCGCCATCGAGGCCGCCGTCGCCGCCCGCAACATCTCCGCCCGCCTCGAGGAGCGCGCGCTCGGCGCCACCCGCTTCGCCTTCGCCTCGCGCTCGGTGCCGACCGAGCCGGCACTGCTCGACCGGCTGGAGGACGCGCTCCTCGCCGGCAAGATCGCCTGCTACGCCCAGGGCTTCGGCATCCTCGCCGCCGCCTCGGAGGAGTTCGGCTGGTCGCTGCCCATGGCCGGCATCGCCCGCGTCTGGCGCGCCGGCTGCATCATCCGCTCCGCCCTGCTCGACGACATGGCCCGGGCGCTCGAGGGCAACGCGGGCGAGAACCTCATGTTCGCGCCCCGCTTCGCCGAGATGCTGACCCGCACCCACGGCAGCCTGCGCGCCGTCGTCGCCCAGGCGGCGCTCGCCGGCATCGCCACGCCCGCCCTCGGCGCGGCGCTGGCCTATTTCGACATGATGCGCACCCGCCGCTCGACCGCCAACCTGCTCCAGGCCCAGCGCGACTTCTTCGGCGCGCACGGCTTCGAGCGCATCGACCGGCCCGGCGCCTTCCACGGCCCCTGGGGCAGCCACGCCCCGGAGCCTGTCCGCCACTGACCCCCTCCCCCGTGATCCGGATCACAGACCGCGCGGCCGAATCGCGCCATCCTCTGGTGCAGCCCCGGCGAGAGCCGGGCGCCAGGACCGAGGGTAACGAGTAGCGCGTAGCCAGTACCGGCGCCGCCCGCGGGGGCGGCGCCTCGCTTCGCTACCGCCGGACCCGGGCATAGGCCGGACGCGGCAGCGGCCGCATCCCGACCGGCGACAGGCGGACCTCGGCCAGCGGCAGCAGCGCCAGCGCCATTAGCACCAGCGTGCCCCCCAGGCAGTAGGCGGCGAACGCGGCCCCCCAGCCGAGCCCGCCCGCGAGGGTCAGGAGGCCGAGGGCGACCCCGCCCGCCCATCCGCCGAAAAGCGCCGGCCCGATCCCCTGCCCGCGCCCCTCGTCGCGGGCAGGGGGAACGTCAACCATTCCATTCACCGGAAGCATCGTGATGATCCTTCACCTGGACGAGAGGACAACGGCCGGCGCCGCCGCCGGTTCCGTGGCCGCCCCCGGCTCCGCGAGGAGACCGAGCCCGAGCAGCGCCAGCGCGAGCCCGGCGAGCCAGCGCCGGATCACCTCCGGGGTGAGACCCGGCCCGGGCTCCGCCCTCGGCCGCTCCGCCCCGCGCCCCGTCCCGCGCCCCGCCCCGCGCCCCATCCCGCGCTCCGCCCGGCACTCCGGCCGCTCCCGAACCACGCAGTGCGCCGCGCCGTGGATGTCGAAGGCGACCATCGTCTCGGGCCTCGGCCCGACCTCGGCGGCGCGGCCGCCATTCCGATCGATGCGCTCCATGTCGTGACCTCCGTGGAACTTGCACGGATAATCACGACAGAGTTGGTCGTATTAATCAAGAAAAAACTTTTGCCCACCCCGCGACCGGCGAAAGCCTTTGCACGACAAGGGAAAAACCCGCCACCGGAGCCCGCGGCACCGCCGGTCAGCGGAGGACGGCGGCGATTCGCTCCAGCGCCCAGTCGACCTCCTCCCGCTCGATGACCAGCGGCGGCGAGAAGCGGATCGTCTGCCCGTGCGTGTCCTTGGCGAGGATCCCCCGCGCGCGCAGCGCCTCCACCACCGGCCGCGCCGGCCCGGCGTCGGCCTGCAGCTCGACCGCCAGCATCAGCCCCCGCCCGCGCACCTCGCGCACCCGGTTCGAGCGCACCGCCTCCAGCCCGGCCTTGAAATAGGCGCCGAGCTCCGCCGACCGCTCGATCATCCCCTCCTCGACCAGCACCTTCAGCGACGCCCGCGCCACCGCGCAGGCGAGCGGGTTCCCCCCGAAGGTCGAGCCGTGCTGCCCCGGCTTCAGCACCCCGAGCACGTCCGAGTTCGACAGGACCGCCGACACCGGATAGAAGCCGCCGCCCAGCGCCTTGCCGATCAGCGTCACGTCCGCCTCGATCCCCTCGTGCTCCTCGGCGAGCAGCCTGCCGGTCCGCCCCAGCCCGGTCTGGATCTCGTCGAGGATCAGCGTGACCCCCCGCGCCGAGCAGATCTCCCGCACCCGCGCGAAATACCCCGCCGGCGGGATGATGACCCCGGCCTCACCCTGGATCGGCTCGACCAGGAAGGCGACGGTATTCTCGGTGATCGCCGCCGCGAGCGCGTCGGCATCCCCGAACGGCACGGTCACGAACCCCGGCACGAACGGCCCGAAGTTCCCCCGCGCGTCCGGGTCGGTCGAGAAGGACACCACCCCGAGCGTCCGCCCGTGGAAATTCCCCGCGCAGACGATGATCTCGGCGCGGTTCTCGGCCACGCCCTTCACCTCGTAGCCCCACTTCCTGACCGCCTTGATCGCCGTCTCCACCGCCTCGGCGCCCGAGTTCATCGGCAGGACCTTGTGCGAGCGGGTCAGCGCCGCGACCTCTTCATAGAAAAGCCCGAGCTGATCGTTGCGGAACGCCCGGCTGGTCAGCGTCAGCCGCCCGGCCTGCTCGACCATCGCCGCGAGGATCTTCGGGTGGCAATGCCCCTGGTTCACCGCCGAATAGGCCGCCAGGCAGTCGAGGTACCGGTTGCCCTCGAGGTCGGTCACCCAGACCCCCTTGCCCTCGGTCAGCACCACGTCGAGCGGCTGGTAGTTCGCCGCCCCGAGGCGCGTCTCGAGGTCGATCAGTCCGGCGGAATCGAGCATTCTTGTCTCTCCAGTCATCTCATGATCGCTCCGGCCCCTCTTGCACGGCACCGCTCGCGATGAGCACGGCCGGGGGCAACGGTGACGCTCGCGCCAGGATCTGCATGCGAGCCGATCACCCGGCCGCCACCGCGCCCGGCTGGCGGTCGAGCACGGTGCGGCCGAAGAGGCTCGCCACCAGCTCGGTCGCCGCGACGGCGGTGCGGCCGCGCTCGTCGAGGAAGGGGTTGAGCTCCACCACGTCGACCGACCCGACGAGCCCCGAATCGCAAAGCATCTCCATGACGAG
>NZ_CALLYO010000539.1 GCF_937858865.1 uncultured Amaricoccus sp.
ATGGTGCTGCCGGAGAGATTTGAACTCTCGGCCTCTCCCTTACCAAGGGAGTGCTCTACCCCTGAGCTACGGCAGCGAGTCGGGTCGTGCCCGCTCCATAGAGGAGCCACGGCTGATCTTCAACGCCCTTCACGCGCGTTCTGGACCGCGGCGGTCCCGTGCGATAGAAGGCGCCATGCCGGAGAGGATCATCCCGCCCGATCTCACGAAGCCGGCGGAACGCGAGCAGAAATCCGACCGCCTGGCGGCAGCGCTCCGCGCCAATCTCGCACGGCGCAAGGCGCAGAGGCGCGCACGCGAGGCGGCTTCGGAGGCCGCTCGCGATGGCGGCGACGAACAGGGATAGAGCAGGCAGCGCATGGACAGCATCCTCGTGCACGGCGGCCAGCGGCTGCAGGGCTCGATCCCGATCTCCGGGGCGAAGAACGCCTGCCTGACGCTGATGCCGGCGGCGCTCCTGACCGACGAGCCGCTGACGCTCACCAACGCGCCGCGGCTCTCGGATATCCGCACCATGTCGACGCTGCTCGAGTCGCTCGGCTGCGAGGTGGCGAGCCTCCAGCAGGGGCGTGTCCTCGTCATAGGGACGCAGGCGATAGCCAACCATCGGGCTGACTACGAGATCGTGCGCAAGATGCGCGCCTCGATCCTCGTTCTCGGCCCGATGCTCGCCCGCGACGGGCATGCCGTCGTCTCGCTCCCCGGTGGCTGCGCCATCGGCGCGCGCCCCGTGGATCTGCACCTCAAGGGGCTCGAGGCGCTCGGCGCGGTGCTCGACCTGCGCGACGGCTACGTGCACGCCTCGGCGCCGAACGGGCTCAAGGGGGCGGTCATCGACTTCCCGCTGGTCTCGGTTGGCGCCACCGAGAACGTGCTGATGGCAGCGACCCTCGCTCGGGGCACCACGGTGCTCAGGAACGCCGCGTGCGAGCCCGAGATCGTCGACCTTGCCGCCTGCCTGCGCCGCATGGGTGCCGAGATCAGCGGCGAGGGGACCGCGACGATCGAGGTCCGCGGGGTCGACCGGCTGCGCGGCGCGACCCATCCGGTGGTGGCCGACCGGATCGAGCTCGGGACCTACATGCTCGCGCCCGCGATCGCCGGGGGAGAGGTGGAGCTGGTCGGGGGGCGGCGCGAGCTGGTCGGCGCCTTCGCCGACAAGCTCGAGGAGGCGGGGATCGAGATCCGCGCCACCAATTCCGGCCTCACCGTCTCGCGGGTGAACGGCCGAGTGCGGGCGGTGGACGTGGCGACCGCCCCCTTCCCCGGCTTCCCGACCGACCTGCAGGCGCAGATGATGGCGCTCCTCACCCTCGCCGAGGGGGTGAGCCACCTCGAGGAGCGCATCTTCGAGAACCGCTTCATGCACGCCCCCGAGCTCATGCGCATGGGGGCGCGGATCGAGGTGCACGGCGGCACCGCCACCGTGACCGGGGTCGAGAAGCTGAAGGGCGCGCCGGTGATGGCGACGGACCTGCGGGCCAGCGTCAGCCTGATCCTCGCCGGCCTCGCCGCCGAGGGGGAAACGCGGGTGGCGCGGGTCTACCACCTCGACCGCGGCTACGAGCGGGTGGAGGAGAAGCTCTCCGCCTGCGGGGCGCGGATCGAGCGGCTGCACGGGACGGCGGCATGACCGGGGACGCCCGCTTCGAGGACGGCGCCGAGCGGCCGCTCCGGCTCCGGGCCGAGGCGCCCGAGGATCTCGAGGTGATGTCGGCCCTGGTGCAGGACGCCATCGCGCAGACCTCGGAGATCGCCTGGTCGCGCAAGCACCGCCGCTTCAGCCTGCTGCTCAACCGCTTCCGCTGGGAGGACGCGCCGGCCGCCGAACGGCAGGGGCGGCCCTACGAGCGGGTGCGTGCGGTCCTCGCCATCGACGGCGTGCTCGCGGCGCGCACCAGCGGCATCGACCCGAAGGACCGCGATCTCGTGCTCGAGCTTCTTGCCCTGACCTTCGAGCCGGCCGAGGCCGGCGCCGGCACGCTGCGTCTCGTCGCCGCTGGCGACGGCGAGATAGCGCTCGACGTCGAATGCCTCGATCTGCGCCTCGCCGACGTGACCCGCCCCTATATCGCCCGGAGCCTGCCGTCGCACGCCGGAGAGTGACGGCGTCTTGCGCGCACGACACTACCTATGCAACTGATATAGCTGGCGTAATCTGGCCCGTTAACCCAACCGCCCCAACCGCTAAGCTCCACGACTCTCCGCTTATCGAGTGCTGCATTGAGTTCGTTCCGGGGTTC
>NZ_CALLYO010000540.1 GCF_937858865.1 uncultured Amaricoccus sp.
AGGCGGCCCGCGACGTCGGGCAGGCGATGGCGCGCAACCCGGTCGCGCTCATCATCCCCTGCCACCGCGTGCTCGCCGCCGGCGGCCGGATCGGCGGCTTCTCCGCCCCCGGCGGCGCCGCCGCCAAGGCGCGCATGCTCGAGCTCGAGGGCGTCGTTCTCGGCTCCACCGCCCAGCCGTCCTTCGTTTTCTGAGTCCCGCGACTGCCGCCCGGCGCCGCCGGCCTCGCGGCCGTCGCCGCCGGTTGGCGGAAGCGCCGCGCCGGCCGCTCGCGTGGGGGCGCCGTCATGGCCGCGGCGCGCGTCTCCGCCGCTGGGCGTGGCAGCGTCCCCTGCGCGGCGACGGCGCCGCCGGGGTGCGGCCGGGATCAGGCGGCCCCGCCGCCCTCGGCTGCGAAGGCGAGCGGCGCGGCGGCGTAGCCGAGCGTGTGGCAGACGTCGAAGGTCAGGTCCGGGTTGTTAAGGGTGTAGAGGTGGAGATGCTCCACCCCCTCGCCGATCAGCCCGTCGATCTGCTCGCAGGCGATGGCGACCGAGAGGGTATGGGCCTCCTCGGGCGTCTCGGCCCGCTCGAAGGCGCGGTGCATCCACTCGGGCACCGAGGCCTTGCAGCGGCCGGCGAAGTTCACCATCCGGGAGAAATTCTCGACCGGCAGCAGGCCGGGGTGGATCGGCGCGGTGATCCCCGCCCGCGCGCAGGCGTCGCGGAAGCGCAGGAAGGTCTCGTTCTCGAAGAAGAACTGCGTCAGCGCCATGCTCGCGCCGGCGTCGAGCTTGCGCTTGAGGTTCTCGATGTCGGCGGCGGCGCTGGCCGCCTCGGGGTGCACCTCGGGATAGGCGCCGACCGCGATCTCGAAGTCGCCGACCTCGCGCAGCCCGGCCACCAGCTCGGCGGCGCTGGCGAAGCCGTCCGGGTGCGGCACGAAGCGCGTCTCGCCCTTGGGCGGGTCGCCGCGCAGCGCGACGATTCGCCGGACGCCGAGCCGGGCATAGCCGCGCGCCACCTCGAGCGTCTCCGCGCGGCTGGCGCCGACGCAGGTGAGATGGCCCGCGACATTCAGCCGCGCCCGGCCGATGATGGTCTGGATCGCGGCGTTGGTGCGGTCGCGCGTGGTGCCGCCGGCGCCGTAGGTGACCGAGACGAACCGCGGCGCGAGCGGCGCCAGGCGCTCGACCGAGCGCCACAGCCTGAGACTGCCTTCCGGCGTGTGGGGAGGGAAGAATTCGAACGACAGGCTCGGGAGAGCCTTCCCAGTCGTAGCCATGTGTGCACCGGTCCATAACCGACAATGAAGTTTGCAGCTGCGAGAATACCGCTGGAAACGCCGTCCGGCAACGTCTAACTGAATCGCTCGGTTGACGCGGGCGGACCCCGCGTCGCGTGTCGAGTGAGGTCCATGCCCGAGGTCACCATCGTCTACTGGCGCGACATCCCGGCCCAGGTCATCGTCGGCTCCGGCCGCCGCGCCGCCAAGATGCCGCTCCCCGAGCGGTTCGAGCTCGCCATCGACCGCTGCGCCATGCGCGCCGGCGCCCGCGACAGCGACGCCTATCTCGGCGAATGGCGCAAGGGCGAGCCCTACCTTGTCGAGGGCGAAGCGGCGGATGTCGCTTCCGGCGAAGCGGCGCGGCTCGAAGCGGAGTTTAGTCAGGACGCGATCAAGGCCCTGATCGCGAACGACGGCTGGGCCACCCCGCGTTCCTGACCTCGACCCGGAGAGCCCGATGGCGAAAATCCTCGACTTCGTCCGCCGCGCCGCCGCGCCCGCGCCGACGCCCGCAGCCGCGGCGGGGACGCTGGTCGAGGACTTCTCGATCGAGGTGATGCCGCGCACCGCGGCCAAGGTCGCCGACTTCCGCGACCTCCTGCCGGCCGGCACCCGGGTCTATGTCGCCCATATCGACGGCACGCCGATGGCCGAGATGGTCGCGACCGCCCGCCGCCTCGTCGACGAGGGGTTCCGCGTCATGCCGCACGTGCCGGCGCGCGGCGTCCTCTCGGCGGCCGAGCTCGACGCGCGCCTGGCCGCCTATGCCGACGCGGGCGTGATCGAGGCGCTGGTGCTCGCCGGCGGCATCTCCCGCCCGCAGGGGCCCTTCGCCGATTCGCTCGCGCTGCTGCGGACCGGGCGGTTCGAGGCGCGCGGCTTCACCCGGCTGCACGTCGCCGGCCACCCGGAGGGCAACCGCGACATCGACCCCGCCGGCGGCGAGAGCGTCGCCATGGCGGCGCTGCGCGCCAAGGCCGACTTCGCCCGCGAGACCGACGCCGAGATGGCCGTCGTCACCCAGTTCGCCTTCGAGGCCGCCCCGGTCATCGCCTGGGCCGACCGGCTCGCCGCTGCCGGCATCGACCTCCCCCTCCACATCGGCGTCGCCGGCCC
>NZ_CALLYO010000541.1 GCF_937858865.1 uncultured Amaricoccus sp.
CGCCTCCGCCGGCAGGCCGCCGGGGCGGAGGAGGACCGGCGCCCCGTCGGCGAAGCCCACGATCGTCGACTCGAGCCCGACCGGACAGGGGCCGCCGTCGAGGATCGCGGCGATGCGGCCGCCGAGGCCGTCGCGGACATGCGCCGCCGTCGTCGGGCTGACCCGCCCGGACGGATTGGCCGAGGGCGCGGCCAGCGGGCCGCCGAAGCGGGCGAGGAGCCGCTGCGCCAGCGGGTGCGCCGGCACCCTGAGCGCGACGGTCGGCAGCCCGGCGGTGGCGAGCGCGGAGAGGCCGGCCTCCGGGCGGCGCGGCAGCACCAGGGTGAGCGGCCCCGGCCAGAAGCGCGCGGCGAGCGCGCGCGCCGGCGCGTCGAAGACGGCGAGCGCCTCGGCGGCGGCGGCATCGGTGACGTGGACGATGAGCGGGTTGAAGGCCGGCCGGCCCTTGGCGGCGAAGATCGCCGCCACCGCGCGGTCGGAGCGGGCGCCGCGCATCGCCGCCGAGGCCGTAGACCGTCTCGGTCGGGAAGGCGACGAGCTCGCCTGCGCCGAGCAGGCGCGCCGCGGCGTCGAGACCGTCCTCGGTCGCGGGGAGAAGAAGCGTGCTCCTGTCCGGCATCGACTGCTCTTGGACCCGCGCGCCCGGCGCGTCAACCGCCGCCGCGCGGCGCGATTTCGCGGGTGTTCCCCGACCGGCCGCGGCGCTAGGTAAGGGGTGCCCGCCATGCCAGACCGGAGGCTTGCCATGAGCTATCGCGCGCCCGTCGCCGAGATGTGCTTCCTGCTCGGGGAGGTGCTCGGCGCCGGCCGGCTGGCCGAGACCGACCGCTTCGCCGACGCGACGCCCGAGACGATCGAGGCGGTCCTCGGCGAGGCGGCGCGGATCGCCGAGGACGTCCTCGCCCCGCTCCGCCGCGCCGGCGACCTCGAGCCGGCGCGGCTGGAGAACGGCGTGGTGCGCACCACCCCCGGCTTCGCCGAGGCCTACCGGGCGATCGCCGATGGCGGCTGGGTCGGCATCGCCGCCGCGCCGGAGCACGGCGGCATGGGCCTGCCGGTGACGCTGCTCACCTGCGTCGGCGAGATGTTCTCCGCCGCCAACATGGCGATCGCGCTCTGCCCGCTGCTGACGCAGGGCCAGATCGAGGCGCTCGAGCATCACGCGCCGCCCGAGCTCCGGGCGCTCTACCTGCCGAAGCTCGCCTCGGGCACCTGGACCGGCACGATGAACCTGACCGAGCCGCAGGCAGGCTCGGACGTCGGCGCCATCCGCGCCCGCGCCGAGCCGCGGCCGGACGGCACCCATGCCGTGAGCGGCCAGAAGATCTTCATCTCCTGGGGCGACCACGACGTGGCGGAGAACATCGTCCACCTCGTGCTCGCCCGGCTGCCGGACGCCCCCGCCGGCACCCGCGGCATCTCGCTCTTCCTGGTGCCGAAGTTCATCCCCGACGCCGAGGGGCGCCCGGGCGAACGGAACGGCGTGCGGGCGCTGTCGCTCGAGCACAAGACCGGCCTGCACGGCAGCCCGACCTGCGTCATGGAGTTTGACGCCGCGCGCGGCTGGCTGATCGGCGCGCCGCACCAGGGGCTGGCGGCGATGTTCACCATGATGAACAACGCCCGCCTCGCGGTCGGCGTCGAGGGGCTCTCGCAGGCCGATGCGGCGCTGCAGGCGGCGCTCGCCTTCGCCCGCGAGCGCCGGCAGGGCAGGACGCCGGACGGGACGGAGGCGATCATCGGCCATGCCGACGTGCGCCGGATGCTGATGACGATGGCCGCGCTCACCGCCACCGCGCGGGCGATCTGCCTCGACTGCGCCCTCTCGATCGACATGGCGGCGGCGACCGGCGAGGAGGCCTGGGCGGCGCGCGCCGCCTTCCTCACCCCGATCGCCAAGGCCTTCGGCACCGACACCGGCTGCGAGGTGGCGAGCCTCGCCATGCAGGTCTTCGGCGGCATGGGCTACATCGAGGAGACCGGCGTCGCCCAGTTCTGGCGCGACGTGCGGGTGACGGCGATCTACGAGGGCACGAACGGCATCCAGGCGATGGACCTGGTCGGGCGCAAGCTCGCCGACGGCGGCGCGGTGGGGCAGAAGCTCATCGAGGCGATCGAGGAAGGGGTGCGGGAGAACCCGGGCGAGCTCGGCGCCAGCCTCGCCGCCGCGGCACGCCGGCTGGCCGAGACGACGGGCTGGATGGCGGCTGCCGAGCCGAACGACCGCTTCGCCGGGGCGGCGCCCTACCTGCGCGCCTTCGCGCTGACGCTGGGCGGGCACTACCTGCTCAAGGCGGCGGCGACCGAGGCCGAGGCGGGACCGCGCACCGCGCTCGCCACCTTCCACGTCCGCCAGCTCCTGCCGCAGGTCGCCGCGCTCTGCGACGCGGCCAGCGCGGGGGCGGCGCCGCTCTACGCGACCGACTTCGCCTGAATGCGGTCCGCCCTCTCCTACCCCTGGCGCGAGCCGCCGGCCGCGGGCCGGGCGATCGAGATCGCCGAGGGCGTGCTCTGGGCGCGGCTGCCGCTGCCCTTCCGGCCCGACCACCTCAACGTCTACGTGCTCGACGAGGGCGACGGCTGGACGGTCGTCGACACCGGGCTCGACACCCCGGTGCTGCGCGAGGCCTGGGCGGCGCTCCTCGGCGGGCCGCTCGCCGGCAAGCCGGTCCGCCGGGTGATCCTCACCCATCACCACCCGGACCATGTCGGGCTGGCCGGGTGGTTCCAGGCCGCGGGCGCCGAGCTCTGGGCGACCCGCACCGCCTGGCTGATGGCGCGGATGCTGACCCTCGACGTGCAGCCGCGGCCGACGCCCGAGACGCTCGCCTTCTGGCGCGGCGCCGGGATGGACGCGGGCCTTTTCGCCGCCCGCGCCGAGGCGCGGCCGTTCAACTTCGCCGACGTGGTGGCGCCGCTGCCGCTCGGCTACCGGCGGATGGTGCAGGGCGAGGAGATCGCCGCCGGCGGCCGGCGCTGGCGGGTGGAGATCGGCCACGGCCACGCGCCGGAGCAGGCGACGCTCTGGGGCGTCGGGCACGAGCTCGTGCTCGCCGGCGACCAGATCCTGCCCGGCATCACCCCCAACCTCGGCGTGCACGCCACCGAGCCCGACGCCGACCCGGTCGGCGAGTGGATCGCCTCCTGCAGCCGGCTCCTGCCGCTCGCGACCGAGGGGCAGCTCGCGCTCCCCGGCCACCGGCTGCCCTTCCGCGGCGTGCCGGCGCGGCTGGCCGAGTTCATCGCCCACGAGGAGACGGCGCTCGAGCGGCTGACGGCGCATCTCGCCACCCCGCGCCGGGCGAGCGACTGCTTCGGCGTCCTCTTCGGCCGGCGGATCGGCAGCGCGGAATACGGCCTCGCGCTGGCCGAGGCGGTCGGCCACCTCAACCACCTGACGCGGACCGGCGGCGCGGTGCGGCGAGAGGGCGCCGACGGCGCCTGGGCCTGGCAGGCGCGGCGAAATGGGGCCTGACAGCGCGGCGCGATCGGGTTAGAAGGCTTGGGAAAGAATGGCCTTATGAGGAGACCGGACGAAATGGCGGCGACGCACGGCGAGCAGGGGAGCGACGGCAAGACCAGCGTGGTCGAGCATCAGCGCACGTTCGAGGGTTTCATCCGCTTCTGGGTCTTCCTGTTCGGCGCCTCGATCCTGGTGCTGATCTTCCTCGCCATCTTCAACAGCTGACCCCCGGCCGCCCGATCTCCGGCATGAGGCGCGCGTTTCTCGCCCTGACGGCCGTGGCCGTGCTCGCCGGATGCGAGATCTACCGGCCCGCCAGCCCCGACGAGATCGCCGGGGCGCGCTACGTGAGCCCGGAGCCGCCGTCGGTGACGCTGATGTCGATGGTGAACCGCTCCTCCGGCCGCTCGGCGCACGTCGGGCTGCTGATCAACGCCTCGGAGCAGGTGCTCTACGACCCGGCGGGCACCTTCACCCACCCCGCTCTGCCGCGGAAGGGCGACGTGCACTACGGCATGACCCCGCGCTTCGTCGACTATTACGAGCGCTACCACGCCCGCTTCGACTATTTCGTCGAGGTGCAGAAGGTCGAGGTGAGCCGCGCCGCCGCCGAGCAGCTGCTCGCCAACGCCAAGGCGAAGGGCCAGGGCATGAAGATGACCTGCGCCATCGACATGGCCGACGTGCTGAAGCCGGTGCCGCCGTTCCAGGACGTGCCGGTCAGCTTCTTCCCCGAGGCGCTGCGCAAGAGCTTCGCCGATATGCCGGGTGTCGAGACGCACTACGTCTACGAATCGGACATCGGCAAGAACCGCGCCTGGGAAGAGCCGGGCCTTCCCCGGTGGTGACCGCCGCGATGCCGATGGCCCGGACGCTGATGGCTGGAGATGAGCCGATGCAGGACGAGGCGCCGACGAAGGGTCCGGACGACCGCGCCCATCGCCGGATCTCGGCGATCCTGCGCGGCCTCGTCGAGTCGGCCGAGGGCGAGCGCATCTCGATCGGCGACATGGTGGACGCCTTCGACGCCCGCGCCTACGGCCCGCTGATCGCGCTCTTCGCCGCGCCGAACGTGCTGCCGGTCGCGCTGCCGGGCATCTCGGCGGTGCTCGGGGCCCCGCTCATCCTGCTCACCGCCCAGCTCATGGTCGGCCTGAGGCGGCCCTGGCTGCCGGTGTTCCTGCGCCGGCGCTCGCTCGCGCGCGGGAGCTTCGAGTCGCTCGTCGGCCGCATCGTGCCGCGGCTCGTGCGCATCGAGGCGATGACCCACCCGCGGCTGCTGCCGCTGACCAGCCGCTGGGGCGAGCGGATGATCGGCGCCGTCGGCCTCCTGCTCGCCGCCATCGTCTTCCTGCCGGTCCCCTTCGGCAATGCGCTGCCGGGAGTCGCGCTGATGCTGATGGGGGTCGGCCTCATCGCCCGCGACGGGCTGCTCGTCGTGGCCGGCGGGCTCCTCGGGGTCGCCGGCGTCGCGGTGGTCTCGGGCTTCCTCTACGGCATCGTCGCGGCGGCGACGCATCTCGCGCGGATCGGCCTCGGGATCTAGGATGTCCCTGGATCAGGACGACGAATCCGCGTGACCGGTGATTCAGCGAGGCCGAACGACAAGGGCGCCCGAAGGGGCGCCCGGTCGTCGTCTGGTGTGACCCAAGTCGGTCAGGAGGTCAGAGCAGGCCTTCGCGCTGCAGCTTCTTGCGCGCCAGTTTGCGCGCGCGGCGGACGGCCTCGGCCCGTTCCCGGGCCTTCTTGACGGACGGCTTCTCGAAATGCTGCCTGAGCTTCATTTCGCGGAACACGCCCTCGCGCTGCAGCTTCTTCTTGAGCGCGCGCAACGCCTGGTCGACGTTGTTGTCACGAACCATTACCTGCACTTAGCTTTCACCACCTTTCCAGTGTCATGCGTTTCGTCAATCGGCAGGAGGGCGCTATATAACGGCTGAGAGCCACGCTGTCCACCGCCGGTTTCGCGCGATTCGCCCGATTCCGGCCCGAAATTCGCGGGGAAAGCCAGCAGGATGACCGACGACCAGACCACCGGCGAGACCTTCGCCGAACCTCCCGGCGAAGACGAACACCTGGCCGCCACCCGCAAGGCGGTGATCGCCGCGGCGCTGTCGCACGTCCCCTTCGACGGCTGGAGCGACCGCACGCTCGCCCGGGCGGTCGAGGACGCCGGCGTCGATCCCGGCCTCGCGCGGCTCGCCTTCCCGCGCGGCGGGGTCGATCTCGCCCTCGCCTTCCACCGCGCGCGCGACACGCAGCTCGCCGCCGACCTCGCCTCGGCCGACCTGCTCGGCCTGCGCTTCCGCGACCGGGTCGCCTACGCGATCATGCACCGGCTCGAGCTGGTGCGCGACGAGCGCGAGGCGGTCCGCCGCGGCGCCGCGCTCTTCGCGCTGCCGACCCACGCCGCCGACGGCGCGCGGGCGATCTGGCACACCGCCGACACCATCTGGACCGCGCTCGGCGACGAGAGCCGCGACTTCGCCTGGTATTCGAAGCGCGCCACCCTCTCGGCGGTCTGGTCCGCCGCCCTGCTCTACTGGCTCGGCGACGAGAGCCCCGACTCGCAGGCGACGCGCGAGTTCGTCGGCCGGCGCATCGACAACGTGATGCAGTTCGAGCAGCTCAAGGGCCGCATCCGCGACAACCCGCTCGCCGCCGCGCTCCTCAAGGGGCCGCAGGCCGTCCTTGACCGGGTGCGGGCGCCCGGGAATACTCCCCCCTCCGACCTGCCGGGATCCTGGCGGCGGCGGATCTGAGCGCGAAGGCGCGTCGAGCGGGGAGGGCGCCATGGCGCTCGGGGGCAGCATCCTGACCTGGTACGAGGGCCGCTGGCAGAGCGGCAACGTGCCGATCCTCGGCGCCGCCGACCATGGCGCCTGGCTCGGCACCATGGTCTTCGACGGCGCGCGCAGCTTCGAGGGGGTGATCCCAGACCTCGACCTGCACTGCGCGCGGCTGATCCGCTCGGCCGAGGCGATGGGGCTCGCCGCGCCGCTCGACGCCCGCGCCGTCGAGGCGCTGGTGCGCGACGGCGTCCGCCGGCTCGGCGCCGACCGGCCGCTCTATCTCCGCCCGATGCTCTGGTCGCGCGAGGGCTCGCCGGCGATCATCGACGCGCTGCCCGAGTCCAGCGCCTTCGCCCTCTGCCTCGAGGAGGTGCCGATGCCGCCGCCCGGCCGCTTCGCCCTCACCGTCTCGCCCTTCCGCCGCCCCCCGGCCGATTCCGCCGTCTCGGCCGCCAAGGCTGCCTGCCACTATCCCAACAACGCCCGCATCGTGCGCGACGCGCGTGCCCGCGGCTTCCAGAACGCGCTCTCGCTCGACCAGGGGGGGCATGTCGCCGAGACCGCCTCGACCAACGCCTTCCTGGTCAAGGACGGCGTGGTGATGACCCCGGCGCCGAACGGCACCTTCCTCGCCGGCATCACCCGCGCCCGCGTCATCGAGCTGCTGCGCGCCGACGGCACCGAGGTCGTGGAGACCGCGCTCACCGTCGAGGACTTCGCCGCGGCCGACGAGATCTTCCTGACCGGCAACGCCAGCAAGGTGACGCCCGTCACCCGCTTCGAGGCGCGCGAGCTCGGCCCGGCGCCGGTCGCGGCGCGCGCCCGCGCCCTCTACTGGGACTATGCCCACCAGGGACGCCGGGCCGCCTGATGCGGGCGCGCTTCGACTACGCTGGCTGCAATGTCTTCGTCGCCGGCGGCACCAGCGGCATCAACCTCGGCATCGCCCAGGCCTTCGCCGCTGCCGGCGCCCGGCTCGGGGTCGGCAGCCGCCGGCCGGAGAAGGTCGAGGCGGCCGTCGCCGGCCTCGGCCCGGACGCCCTCGGCTACGTCTTCGACGTGCGCGACGCGGGCGCCGTCGCCGAGGCGGTCGCGGGTTTCGCGGCCACCGCCGGGCCGATCGACGTGCTCGTCTCCGGCGCGGCGGGGAACTTTCCGGCCAGCGTCGCCGAGATGAGCCCGAACGGCTTCAAGGCGGTCGTCGACATCGACCTTCTCGGCAGCTTCCACGTGATGAAGGCGGCCTATCCGCACATGCGCCGGCCCGGCGGCAGCCTGATCAACATCTCCGCCCCGCAGGCCGCCATCGCGATGCCGATGCAGGCGCACGTCTGCGCCGCCAAGGCCGGGGTCGACATGCTGACCCGCTGCCTCGCCATCGAGTGGGGCCCCGAGGGGTTGCGCGTCAACGGCGTCGTCCCCGGCCCGATCGAGGGCACCGAGGGCATGGCGCGGCTCGCCCCCACCCCCGAGGCCCGCGCCCGCATCGCGCGCGGCGTGCCGCTCGGCCGGCTCGGGGCGCCCGGCGAGGTGGCCGAGGCCTGCCTCTGGCTCGGCTCCGCCTCCGCCGGCTACGTGAACGGGGCCATCCTGCCCGCCGACGGCGGCTGGTCGCTCCGGGGAGCGCAGATCGCATGAGCCGAACGCTGCCCGTCCGTCGTGGGCCGGAACGCTCCTGGCCTTGCCGGCCTCTCCCAAGGGCACGGGCGGGGATGGGGCGACGCTGCGCCTCGCTCGTCGGCCACCGCGCGGGGATCGCATGAGCCTGCCCGCCGAGATGACGGTCGTCGAGATCACCGCCCCCGGCGGCCCCGAGGTGCTGCGCCCGGCCCGCCGGCGCGTGCCGCAGCCGGCCGCGGGCGAGATCCTGATCCGGGTGCGCGCCGCCGGCGTCAACCGTCCCGACGTGGCGCAGCGCGCCGGCGCCTACCCGCCGCCGCCCGGCGCCTCCGACCTGCCCGGCCTCGAGGCGGCGGGCGAGGT
>NZ_CALLYO010000542.1 GCF_937858865.1 uncultured Amaricoccus sp.
TCAAGGCCAACCAGCCGACGCTCCGCGCCGAGGTCGAGGCCGCCTTCGCCGAGGCAGGAGGCGGCGCGGGCAGGCGATCCATTAAGTCCCGATCGCCGGATGGGACCCCGCCGATCTCGACGCCATCCTCGCCTCACGACCCGCATGACTTGGATTCGGAGCCCTGTCCCGCCCCCGAGGAGGTACTCGCCCCCTTCGCGCTGGATGACGAAGGCGACCCGCCCGGCCATCCGCCGTTCGCTTCCTCGAGATGGGCATCGACCCATCGGCATCAAACGCCTGGGGCGGCGCGGAGGGAATGTTCTACACTTCAATATATCCTGCCTCCGCCGTATCGGGAAGAATACGGACCTTCGGTTCTGCGAGAGGAGCCGCGGAAGGCCTCTGGCCCTCCCCGGTCGAGCGCGCTGGCGCAGCGAGCGCCGTGGGCTCGAAGGCGAGGTCCCCGCAGCCCACCACCACCTGCTCTGAACCTGCCCCGGTCGCACCCTGCCGGCGCCAACTACCCCTCACAGCGCCATGGCGGCGGCATGGGCACCTTTGGTCGCGTCGAAGATTCGGCCGACCCGAAACGAATCCCCGGCGGGCCGCACGACGGGGGCGGCATGCTGTTCCAGGCAGGCGCGATGGAGGGAGGCGTTCGGCTGCATGCCGACCGCGAACACCACCATGTCCGCCTCGAGGAAGCGCCGGATCTCGACGCGCTCGGCCTTGCGGGTGAAAGGATTGTGGATGTTCCGCGGCAGGACCGGCCGCCAGACGGCCGTGGGGTCGGGCACCGTTGCGGAGCCGTCGACCACGAGGTCGAGCCCGCCCGCCCGGATGGCCGCCACCCGGGCCGCCGGCACGAGCCGGACTCCCTGCCGGGACAAGGCGCGCAGCAGGTAGCCCCGGTTTGCGGTGCAGCTCGCCGCCATGAAGCTCTCGCCCTGCTCCACCACGCTTACCTCCTTGCCGAACTCGAAGGCGAGCATGTGGGCGGTCTCGCACCCGACATCGCCGCCGCCCACCACCACGATGCGCCGCGCTCCGGCGGCGAGACCTCGGTCGAGCAGGAGGTCCACCGCGAGCACCGAGGGCAGGGCCGCGGTCCGGGCGAGGTCCGGAACGAGCGCGGTCGAGCCGGTGCAGCAGAGGATCGCGTCGAAGCCGCCCGCTTTCAGCCCTTCGGCGGTGGCGGCCGTGCCGGGGCGGAAGTCGAGCCCATGCGCCCGCGCCGCCTCGGTCAACCGGTGTTCGAGGTGCGCGAGATAGTTCGCGACCTCGAACTTGATCGCCGGGACGGAGCCCGCCCGCAGCCAGCCGCCGACCCTCTCCGCCGCCTCGAAGAGCGTGACGCCATGGCCGCGCGCCGCGGCAAGGCAGGCCGCGGTGATCCCGGCAGGACCGGCACCGACGACCGCGACCCTCAGGGAAAGCGGCGCACGGCCCGGATCCGCGGGATACTTCGCCTCGAAACCGGTGCGCGGGTTGACGGTGCACTGGATATGCCCGCCGCGCACGATCTCGTTCAGGCAGCCCTCGTGGTCGCCGATGCAGGGAATGATCGCGTCCACCCGCCCGGAATAGACCTTGCGGGGCCAGTCCGGATCGGCGAGCAGCGGCCGCGCCAGAAGCACCGCGTCGCACATGCCCTCGCGCAGCGCCGCCTCGGCGATGTCGGGGTAGCCGAGCTTGCCGACCGCGGCGACGGGCACGGGCGCGCCGTTTCCACCGCGGATGCCCCGCGCCGCGAGGTAGTCCTTCACGCAGCGGGCGACCCGCAGATAGGCGCCGGGCGGCATCGGGCCGGGGGGATGGGGCAGCCACCAGGTCTCGTAGCAGCCGAGGTCCACGTCGATCATGTCGACGCCCGCGGCGACCAGCCGGCCGAGGTAGAGGAGCGTCTCGGCGACCGAGCGTTCGGCCCGGAACCTTCGCAGCGCGGGCTCGGCCTCCAGCCGCTCGCCATAGGCCGCGCGAAGCCCGAGCGACAGGTCGATGCGGTACATGATCGGGAAGTCCGGGCCGCAGCGCCGCCGGATCTCGGTAACGAGATCGAGCCCCAGCGCCTGCCAGTCCGCGTAACGGCCGAGACGGCGGCGGTTGAAGGCTGGATTGGCGAACTGCTCGAGCAGATAGCCCTCGTGGCCGTGCAGCTGCACGCCGTCGATGCCCGAGGCCATCGCGTCGATCGCGGCCTGCCCCGTGTCCCGCACGATCCGCCGCACCTCGCGGTGGAGAAGCGGACGGCTCGGCACCTGGGTGACGTAGAAGTTGGGGTTCCACGAGGACGAGACCGGCAGCCTCCACCGCCGCGGCAGGCATTCGGGCGATCCGACACGCCCGAGCCCGGGCGTGAGCTGGATGAAGAAGCGCGAGCCGAGCGCATGCACCGTCTCGGCGAGGTCCCGCCACCCGGCGAGGACGGCGCGCGATCCGTCGATCCGGGGAAACCATGCGGCGCCGCCCGGCTGGAGCACCGACGGGTCCATGGCGGGCGAGGTCGGAACGAGCCCCGAGATCAGAAGGCCTGCCCCGCCGCGGGCACGCGCCTCGAAATAGGCGAGCATCTGCTCGCTCGGGCGGCCCGACGGGTCGGCCATCGAGAGGTTGCCCATCGGCCCCATCACGATCCGGTTGGCGAGCGTCAGGCGGTTCACGGTGATGGGCGAGAAGAGGTGGTCGTAAGGGTGCAGCTTCCCGCTCATCGTCCAGCCTCCGGCCGCCGCGGGTCCCTCGCGCGGCCAGCGGTCGAACCAATCGAGAAGCTCCGCGACGAGGGCCTCGCCGGGCTCGGCAGCCGTCGATCCCTGTGGTTCCACGATGCCCTCCGAGACCCGTGTCACCGCTTCGTTCCTCCCCATCAGCCGCCGCCATGCCGCTGTGCAGGCGATCGTTCGGCGCGCGCGCCGTCCCGGCCATGATGCAGGTCAATACCCCTCCGGCCGCCGGCGTGCTACCGGCCGTGACGGCGTGGACCGAGCTTCTCGATGGACTGGACGGCGGCGATCGACATCTACTGCGAGCGGACTTCGGCCGGCTTCTGGGCCGAGCCCGTGAACGCATGGAGCAACCTCGCCTTCCCTGCCGCGGCCCTCTGGGTGGCGGTGGCCGCTCGCCGGCGCGGGGGCGCGACGCCCGCCTTCTGGGCGCTCGCCGTCCTCGCCGCGCTGGTCGGCGCAGGCTCGTTCCTGTTCCACACCTTCGGGAATGTCTGGTCCGAGTACGCCGATACGATTCCGATCTGGACCTTCGTCGCGGCGACGCTCTTCGTCGCCGCGACCCGCGTCGCCGGGCTGCGCCCGCACCCGGCCGGTGCGGCGGGCCTCGTCGCCGCCGTGGTGCTCATCGTGACCTTCCTGGCCGCAACCGACCCCCATCCCGCCGTGCCGCCGCCGCCTGACCCGCTGAACGGGTCGCTGCAGTACGCGCCCGCGCTGATCGCCCTCGCGACCGTCGCAGCCTTCGCCTGGTCCCGGCGTCTGCCGATCGCGAGCCTTCTACTCGCCGCCACGCTCGTCTTTCTCGCCGCGCTCGTCTTCCGCACGATCGACATGGCGGTCTGCGCCACATTTCCGCTCGGGACGCATTTCCTCTGGCACCTACTCAATGGGCTGACGGTGGGGCTAATCCTCACGGCCATGCTCGCCACCGACCCCGGCCAGTGCCGCGTGCGAAGCTGAGCGATCACTGCCTGGGCGTCCGACCCGACACCTCGAGCGCGGCGCCACTCCCCTCCCCGGCCTCCCGGGTGGCGCGGAAGCACCGTGCCCTACCGCCGCCGCCCGGTTTCACTTCTGTGGAGCGAGGCCACCCGGGGCAGATCGCGCAGGGCCTCGAACACCGGAACGGATTCGGGGGCGACGGTCCCGGTGTCCTGTCCGGACGCGGGGGCGACCATTATCCGGGTCTCGGCGACGGAGAGCCGCGGCAGGCTCGCCTCGAGCTCGGAGACCCGGTCGGCAGAGGGGGTGGTGCGTTCCGCGCTCGCCTTGGCCGCGGGGTGCGCGAGCGCCGGCCGTTCGCCGATCGCCCGAGCCTCGGCGCGCGCCGCCTCATCCGCGGCCT
>NZ_CALLYO010000543.1 GCF_937858865.1 uncultured Amaricoccus sp.
GGGGTCCGCTTCGTCGACGAGCGCGCGGCCTGAATCCCGATCGCTCCGGCTGAATCGGCTGGCCGGCAACGGTTTACCGGGATTCGCTCGATCTGGGACGCATATGGAATCCGTATTGCACCTGAAAGCGTCGGGATTGATCCGTCAGCGTAGGCGGGGAGCGCGTCAGACCCAGAAGGCGCCCGCCGTCGTCAGGATGCCGCCGGCTGCGATGGCGACCGCATAGGGCAGGCTCGGCTGCCGGCGGCGCAGGCTGACCGGCTTCACGAGATGCCAGAAGATGAAGACGACGGCCATCAGGCCTCCCGCGAGCACGGTCGTCACGATGTAGGGCCCGAGCGCGGCCGCGCCGAGCCAGAGGGTGCCGGCGGCGAGCAGCTTCACGTCGCCGCCGCCGAGCAGGCCGTAGCGGAAGGCCACGGCCGCGAGGCTGAAGACGGCGACCGCCGCGCCGAGATCGAGTGCCGCGGTCAGCATGCCTTCTCCGCCGGCCAGCCCCACGCCGATCCGGGCCAGGCCGAGGAGCGCCAGCGCGATCGACACCGGGTTCGGGATCCGGCGGCTGAACGCGTCGCTCAGCGCGGCGGCGAGAAAGAGCGCGATGGCAGCGGCGGCGAGGACGAGCGCCATTTGCGAGTCTCCGAACCATGCGCCGCCCGGTCCGGCCGCGCCGCCGCGAGCTTGACCGCGACAGGTTTCCGAGAGGTAACCGAGGAGCGTCTCTACCTATGCGCTAAAATCTGTGGAAAAATACAACCGTAATGATATGCTGCGCGCGGCGAGGTCAAGCACGAGGCGAGTAGCGATGGCCACAAATCATAATCGGTACAGATTTTTGGCGGCCGGCATTGCCGCGATGTCGCTGCTTGCGGGCTGCTCCGACGGGAGCGGCTTCAAGAGCGCGAGCGGGACCTCCTCGACCCGGCTGGCCGACCGGTCGGCGGCGGCGGGCGACTTCCAGACCGCGGAGGCGCTCTACCGGCAGGCCTTCGAGGCGAATCCGAACTCGATCGACGCCCTCGTCGGCCTCGGGCGCAGCTACGCCGGCATGGGCCAGTACGCGCGCGCCGAGCAGGCGCTGAACGAGGCCAACCGGCGGCGGCCGAAGGATCCGGACGTGCTGCTCGAGCTCGCCCGCACGCAGATGAGCGCGGGACAGCCGCAGGCGGCGCTGGCCAATCTCGACATCGCCGCCGCCAAGCGGCCGCGCGACGTCCGGATCACCACCGCCCGCGGCATCGCCCTCGACCGGCTGAGCCGCCATGCCGAGGCGCAGGCGACCTATCGCGAGGGCCTGAAGCGCGACCCGACCGACTTTGCGCTCAACAGCAACCTCGGGCTGTCGCTCGGCCTCTCCGGGCAGACCGACGCCGGGATCCGGATCCTGCAGGAGCTGGTGCGCGACGGCAAGGCGAACGCGACGACCCGCGGCAACCTCGCGCTGGTCTACGGCCTGGCCGGTCGCGAGCGGGAGGCGAAGGCGACGCTCGCGGGCGACCTCAGCTCCGGCGCCATCCAGAATAATCTCGCCTACTACCGCGAGCTCCGCGCGATGCTGCGCAGCGGCAAGCCGATCGGCAACCTGAGCCAGCCGCCGCAGGTCGCCAGGGAGCGGGCCGCGAAACCCGATCCGCTGAGCGCGATCGTTCCGGTCGAGCCGGCGGCGATCGCGCTGCCGCAGGTCGCTACCCTGCCGGAGCCGGCGGCACCCGCGAAGCCCGCCGCTGCCGCGCCGATCGCGCCGCAGCCGTCGCCCGTGCCGGTCGCGGCGAGCGAGGCGTCTCCCCCCCTGCCGAGCTTCGTGCCCGCATCGGGCGTCATCAGCACCGGCATCCTTCCCGAGCGGGCGGAGAAGACGAAGGTGCCGGCCGCGCTGCCGACGACGCCCGGCGAGTAGGCGGAAGGGGCGGTGGCCGGGAAAGGCCGCGGCTACTGCCCCATGCCGATGAAGTTGTCCATGATGTCGAGGATCGCCGGCCCGATCAGCACGATGAAGAGCGCGGGCAGGATGAAGAGCATCATCGGCACGGTCATCGTCGCCGGCAGCCGTCCCGCCTTCTCCTCCGCCCGCATCATCCGCTCGTTGCGCTGCTCCTGGGAGAGCACCTTGAAGGCGCGCGCGAGCGGCGTGCCGTACTTCTCCGCCTGGATCATCGTGTTCGCGAAGGCGTTGACCGAGGGCAGCGGCGCGCGCTCCGTCAGGTTCTCGAGCGCCTGCCGCCGCTCGGGCATGAAGGCGAGCTCGAGCGCCGTCTGGTTCAGCTCCTCGCTCAGCGCCGAGGCGTTGCGCCCGGTCTCCGCCACCACCCGCTTCAGCGCCGCGTCCGAGGCGAGCCCGGCCTCGGTGCAGATCACCAGCATGTCGAGCGAGTCGGGCAGCGCCTTGCGGATGCTCTCGAGCCGCTTTGTCCGCACGTTCTTGACGAAGAGATCCGGCAGCTTGCTCCCGAGCAGCGCCGCCGCCATCACCGCGGCGAGATCGACCATCGGCCCCTTGTCGAGTGGGTGCAGCCCGTAGACGTAGAGCGCCGCGCCGGCCAGGAAGACGAGCGGCGTCACCAGCTTGAAGAAGGTATAGACGACGATCGCGTCGCGCGAGCGGAAGCCGCCGCTGACCAGCAGCTTGCGCGTCTCCTCGACCTGCCGCCCCTTCATGATCGAGAAGCCCCTGGTCGAGGCCCGCATGACGGCCAGCGCCCCCTGCTGGAGCTGCTGGTTCTTCGCCGGCTTCGCCGCGCCCAGCGTGCTGACCCGCCCGGCGCGCTTGCCGGTCGCCGTCCGCACCCGCTGCAGCCGCGCCCGCTTCTCGACCAGCCAGTGGCTCGCGCCCGCCACCAGCAGCAGGCAGGAGAGCAGGGCGGAGAGGCCGAGGACGGCAATGGGGGACATGGGCTCGCTCCTAGATCTCGAACTGGGTCATCCGCCACATGACGAAGGCGCCGACGCTGATCGAGGCGAGCCCGGCGAGCAGCATGATCCGCCCGCGCGGGTCGGTGAAGAGCGGCATCACATAGTCCGGGCTCATCATCATCAGCAGCCCCAGCATCATGAAGGGCAGCGCCCCGATGATGAGCGCGCTCGCCTTGGCCTCGGACGAGATCGCCTTGATCTTGAGCTTCATCCGCTCGCGCGCGCGCAGCAGCCCCGCGAGGTTGCCGAGCGCGTCGGACAGGCTGCCGCCGGTCTCCACCTGGATGGCGATCGAGATGGCGAAGAAGTCCATCTCCGGCTTGTCGATCACCCGCGCCACCCGCCAGAGCGCCCCGTCGAGCGTCTCGCCGAGCATCACCCGCTCGCTGATGGCGCGGAAATGCCCGCCGACCGGATCCTCGTACTCCTGCCCGACGCCGGCAATGCACTCGATGACCGGCAGGCCGGAGCGGATGCCGCGGATGATGGTGTCGAGCGCATCCGGCAGCTGCTTCATGAAGCGGTTGGCCCGCCGCCCGCCGCGGAACTTCACGAAGCGGTCGACGAGCAGCATGCCGGTGAGCAGCCCCGGCAGCAGCGTCACGTAGATCGGCCGCCCGAGCGCCAGCATCATCAGCACCGCGATCACCACGCCGACCGCGAGCGAGATGGCGACGAAGCTGCCCACCGACCATTCGAGCGCCGCCCGGCGGAAGTTCGCCCGCAGCCGGGAGGTGTCGAGCAGCGGGATGAAGCGCGCCAGCGCCTCGGTCAGCTTCACGACGAGGTTCGAGTCCTGCTTCTGGCGCACCAGCATCAGGCGCGCCTCCTCCATGTCGAGCCGCCCCGACATCCGCCGCCGCCCGACGCGGGCCAGCCGCTTGCGGTGCCGGGCCTGCATCTTCAGCACGACGGTCAGCACGAAGAGCCCGAGCCCGATCGCCACCGCCACCGAGGCGATGAAGATCGCGGCGGCGACGACGAGATCTAGCGACACCCCATCGCCTCCATCAGCCGCGTGCCGAGGCCGAAATACTCCGCCCGCGGCATGAAGTGTGGACGCAGGTTCGAGCACTCGAACCGCCCGGCGACGCTGCCGTCGCTGGTCTCGCCCTCGTAGTGGAACTTGAACAGGTCCTGGGTGGTGACGACCTCGCCCTCCATGCCGGTGATCTCGGTCACCTGGGTGATCCGCCGCATGCCGTCGCGCATGCGGCTGATCTGCACGATCATGTGGATCGCCGACTGGATCTGCTCGCGCACCGCCTCGGCCGGCAGCTTGAAGCCGGCCATCGCCACCATGTTCTCGAGCCGCGTCAGCGCGTCGCGCGG
>NZ_CALLYO010000544.1 GCF_937858865.1 uncultured Amaricoccus sp.
CTCACCCTCGCCCAGACCCCCGCCGGCCTCACCTGCTTCCTCGTCCCGCGCTGGACGCCGGACGGCGAGCGGAATGCCATCCGCCTCCTCCGCCTCAAGGACAAGCTCGGCAACCGCGCCAACGCGTCGGCCGAGATCGAATATGCCGGCGCCCACGCCCTCGCCCTCGGCGAGCCGGGCGCCGGCGTCCGCACCATCATCGAGATGGTCCACCACACCCGCCTCGACACCGCCCTCGCCCCCGCCGGCCTGATGCGCGCCGCCCTCTCCGAGGCGCTCTGGTGGACCTCCGGCCGCCGCGCCTTCCAGCGCCGGCTGATCGACCAGCCGCTGATGGCGAGCGTCCTCGCCGACCTCGCCCTCGAGGTCGAGAGCGCGCTGGCCCTCGGCCTCCGCGTCGCGGTCGCCTTCGATGAAGGCGACCGCGCCTTCGCCCGCATCGCCGTGGCGCTCGCCAAGTTCCTCAACAACAAGCGCTGCCCGGCCGCCGTCTACGAGGCGATGGAGTGCCTCGGCGGCATGGGCTACATCGAGGACGGCCCGCTGCCGCTCCTCTACCGCGAGGCCCCGCTCAATTCGATCTGGGAGGGATCGGGCAACGTGATCTGCCTCGACGTGCTGCGGACGCTGGACAAGGACACCGCCGCGCGCGAGCGCCTCGAGGCCGAGCTCGCCGCCGCCCGCGGCCGCTCCGCCGCCTACGACCGCGCCATGGACGACCTCGCGCGCCAGTGGCGCGGCCAGCCGCCGGAAGCCGAGGCCCGCTGGCTCGTCGAGCGCCTCGCCAGCCTCCTCGCCGCCTCGGTCCTCCTGCGCGACGGCGCCGAGCCCGCCGCCGAGGCCTACGTCGCCACCCGCGTCGCCGGCGAAGGCGGCCGCGTCGCCGGCGCCTGGCCGGCGCGCCTCGACCGCCAGGGCCTCATCGCGCGGGCGATGCCATGCTGAGGGCCGCCCTCCTCCTCGCCCTCGCCGCGCTCGCCGCCTGTGCGCGCCTCGGCGTCCCGGCCCCTGCCCTCCCCGGCTCGGGCAGCAAGGGCGTGACGAAGCTGGTCGAGAACCGCGTCTGGATCTCCGAGGACCCGGACGCGCCTCGCGGCATGCTGCGCATCTTCCTCTCCGACGGCACGCTGGTGATGACGAGCTGCACCGAGACCTACCGCCTCGCCCCCTGGCGCTGGGTCGAGGGCAGCACGCTGGTCTGGGAGGAGGACGGCCGCATCCTGCGCGCCGAGGTCGCCGTCGTCGAGCGCGACAGCCTCGGCCTCGTCATCGACCTCGGCAACGGCGAGCTCCTCTCGCAGCGCTTCCACGCCGCCGAGGCCCCCGTCGTCTGCCCCGACCTCCCCCGCTGACCCGGCCTACTGCAGGAATCGCCGGAAGCGGGCGAGGGCGAAGGCGAAGCAGGCCGCGCCGATGACGGCGAGCGCGAGGAGCTGCGGCCAGACCACGGCCAGGCCGGCGCCGCGGAAGAGGACCGCCTGCGCCAGGATGACGAAATGGGTGTCCGGGGCGGCGAGCATGATCGTCCGGATCGCCTCGGGCATGCTCTCGCGCGGGGTCGACGCGCCCGACAGCATCTGCAGCGGCATCAGCGTCAGCATGAGGAGGAGGCCGAACTGCGGCATCGAGCCCGCCACCGTCGCGAGGAAGATGCCCATGCAGGTCGTCGCGAAGAGCTGCAGCGCGGCCGCGACGAGGAAGAGGGCCAGCGAGCCGGCAAGCGGCACCCCGAGCCAGAGCCGGACCACGACGAGGAGCGAGAAGGCGGTGGCCAGCCAGACGACGAGCGCCATCGACCAGACCTTCGAGAGCATGATCTCGGCCGGCGTCACCGGCATGACGAGCAGGTGCTCGATCGTCCCATGCTCGCGCTCGCGGATGAGCGCGGCGCCGGTCAGGATGATCGAGAGCATGGTGACCGAGGTGATGACGTCCGTCACCGCGCCAAACCAGCCCTGGTCGAGCGCCGGGTTGAAGCGCGCGCGGAGCGCGAGCTCGACCGGCAGCTCGGCGACGGCGCGGCTGCCCTCGACGTATTCCGCCACCTCGCTCGTCACGATCGACTGCACGTAGCCGCCGCCGGTGAAGGCCTGGCTGACCCGCGTCGCGTCGATGTTGAGCTGCAGCTCGGGCACCCGCCCGGCGACGAGGTCGCGCTCGAACCCGGGCGGGATGTCGAGCGCGAAGGTATCGAGCCCCGCATCCATGCGCGCGTCCATCTCGTACTGGTCGATCAGCACCGGCGGCACGAAGTAGGGCGGATAGAAGGCGGTGGTGATCCGGGTCGAGAGGGTCGACTGGTCCTCGTCGACGATGGCGATGGCGGCGCGGTTCAGCGTCTCGGGCATCGAGCGCGACTGCGCATAGACCGAGAAGGTGAAGGCGTAGAGGATGAGGATCATCATCGCCGGGTCGCGCGCCAGGCCGCGGAGCTCCTTGACGCCGAGGTCGAGGACGTTCGCGACCCGCATCGCTCAGCGCGCCTGCTTGCGCAGGAAGGCCGTGCCGAGCGCGACGAGCACCGGGATGGCGAGAACAAGAGGCAGGTAGCTCGCGGCGAGATCGGGGATGCCGAGCCCCTTGGAAAAGGTGCCCCGCGCGATGGTGACGAAATAGGTCGCCGGGAAGACCCTGCCGATCGCCGCACCGACCCCCTCGAGCGAGGAGACCGGGTCGATCAGCCCGGAGAACTGCACCGCCGGGATCAGCGTGATGAGCGCGGTGGCGAAGATCGCCGCCGTCTGGCTCCTCATGAAGGCCGAGATCACGAGGCCCATGCCGGTCGCGACGAAGGCATAGAGCAGCGCCGCGAGCGCCAGCGCGGCGAAGCTGCCGGTCATCGGCACGCGGAAGACGAAGACGGCGAAGCCGGTCAGCATGAGGAAGTTGACGAGCGCCAGCACGGCATAGGGGAGCTGCTTGCCGAGCAGGAACTCGAGCCGGGTGACCGGCGTCACGTAGAAGTTGATGATCGAGCCGAGCTCCTTCTCGCGGACGATCGAGAGCACGGTCAGCATCGCCGGGATCATCAGCAGCAGCATCGGGATTACCGCCGGAACCATGGCGACGAGGCTCTCGACGCTCGGATTGTAGCGATAGCGGACGACGAGCTCGAAGCTGCCGGCCGTCGCCGCGGCGCCATGGGCCTCCCGCGCCTTCCGCCCCAGCCAGTCGGCGTGCATCCCCTGGACGTAGCCGCGCACGGTCTCGGCGCGCGCCGGCATAGCGCCGTCGATCCAGGCGCCGATCTCGACCGGGGCGCCGCGGTCGAGGTCGCGCGCGAAGCCGGGCGGGATCTCGATCGCGAGGCTGATCTCGCCCGCACGCATCCGCGCGTCGATGTCGGCGTGGTCGACGAGCGGCGGCGCCTCGTCGAAATAGCGCGAGCCGGCGATGTCGAGCACATAGTCGCGGCTGAGCGTGGTATCGTCGCGGTCGAGGACGGCGAAGGTCAGGTTCTCGACATCCATGTTGATGCCGTAGCCGATCACGAACATCAGGATCAGGCTGCCGACCATGGCGAGGGTGGCGCGGATCGGATCGCGGCGGAGCTCGAGCGTCTCGCGGAAGCTGTAGGCGAACATCCGTCGCGGGTCGAAGCGGCGCTTGCGCGGCACGGCGAGCCCGGCCTCGGCGACCGGCGCCGGCCCCCCGCCGCCGCCCTCCTCGCCGATCGCCTCCTCCAGGCAGGCGACGAAGGCCTCCTCGAGGGTCGCCGACCCCTTGCCCGCGACGATCGCGGCGGGCGTGTCGCTGACCAGGACGCGGCCCGCATACATCAGCGAGATGCGGTCGCAGAGCTCGGCCTCGTTCATGAAGTGGGTCGAGACGAAGATCGTCACGCCGTCCTGGCGCGAGAGCTCGCCGAGGATGCGCCAGAAGGAGGCGCGCGCCACCGGGTCGACCCCCGAGGTCGGCTCGTCGAGGATCAGCACATCGGGCGCGTGGATGAGCGCCACGGCGAGGCTCAGCCGCTGGCGGATGCCGAGGGCCAGCGCGTCGGGCAAGGCGTCGACCACCTCGGCGAGGTCGAAGCGCTCGACCATCTCGCGGACGCGGGGGCCGATGCGCTCCCGCGGCAGCCGGAAGAGGCGGGCGTGCAGCTCGAGGTTCTGGCGGACGGTGAGCTCGGTATAGAGCGAGAAGGCCTGGCTCATGTAGCCGACCCGCCGGCGGACCTCCATGTCGTGCGGGTCGACCTCGCGCCCGAAGAGCCGCGCCGTGCCCTCGGTCGCCGGCAGGAGGCCGGTCAGCATCTTCATCGTCGTGGTCTTGCCGCAGCCGTTCGAGCCGAGGAAGCCGAAGATCTCGCCGCGCCGGATGCGGAAGCTCACCCGGTCGACGGCCGTGAAGTCGCCGAAGCGCATGGTGAGGCCCTCGGCCTCGATCGCCGGGGCCTCGCCGTCCACCGTCGTCCGCGGCGGGAAGCGCGGCTGCCCGTAACCCTGCCGCCGCTCCGCGGGAAGGAGCGCGACGAAGGCGGCATCGAGGTCGCGCGCACCGGTGCGTTCGAGCAGATCCGCCGGCGCGCCGGTCGCGAGGACGCGCCCGCCGTCCATCGCCGCCAGCCAGTCGAAGCGGGCGGCCTCCTCCATGTAGGCGGTGGAGACGATCACGCTCATCCCCGGCCGCCCGGCGCGGATCGCCTCGATGAGCTCCCAGAACCGGCGGCGCGACAGCGGGTCGACGCCAGTCGTCGGCTCGTCGAGGATCAGGAGATCGGGATCGTGGATGAGCGCGCAGCAGAGGCCGAGCTTCTGCTTCATGCCGCCCGAGAGCTTCTGCGCCGGCCGGTCGGCAAAGGGGGCGAGCCCGGTGCCGGCGAGCAGGCTCGCGATCCGCCGCGCGCGCTCCTCGGCATCCTGGCCGAACAGGCGGCCGAAGAAGTCGACGTTCTCGCGCACCGACAGCGTCTGGTAGAGGTTCCGCCCCAGCCCTTGCGGCATGTAGGCGATCCGCGGCTGCACCGCCTCGCGGTGGGCGGTGTCGGCGATGTCGCCGCCGAGCACGCGGATCCGGCCCGCCTGCACCGCGCGGGCGCCGGCGACGAGCGAGAGGAGCGTCGACTTGCCGACCCCGTCCGGCCCGATCAGGCCGACCATGCACCCCGCCGGCAGGTCGAGCGTGATGTCGGCGAGCGCGCGGACCTTGCCGAAGGACAGGCCGACGCCCTCGATCCGGGCGACCGGCTCGCTCATTGCACGAGGTTCGCCGAGAGGAACGCGGGCCACTCGGCGTCGGAGTCGAGGCGGACGTAGGCCATGCCCGGCAGGCCGGTCTTCACGTACTGGACGTAGCGCCGGAGCAGGTCCTTCGGCACCTGCGCCCGCACCCGGAACATCAGCTTCTGGCGCTCCTCCTCGGTCTCGACCGTCCGCGGCGTGAACTGGGCCACGTCGGCGACGAAGCGGACGGTGGCCGGGATCACCCACTGCGGGGCGGCGTCGAGGACGAGGCGGGCCTCGGCCCCGATGGCGACGCGGCCCGCCTGGGCGGTGGGCAGGAAGAAGGTCATGTAGACGTCGCCGAGATCGACCATGTTGAGCACGCGGCCGCCGGCAGCCAGCACCTCGCCCGGCTGGGCGACGCGGTACTGGACCCGCCCGTCCCGGGGGGCCCGCAGGGTCGAATCGTCGATGTCGGCCTCGATCGATTCGATCGCGGCCGCAGCGGCGTCCACCGCGGCCTCGGCGTCGACGACCAGGGCCTTCGCCGCGCTGATCGCCGCCTCGGCGGCGGCGAACTGCGCCTCGGCGGCAGCGAGGGCGGCCTGCGCCGACTCCGCCGCGGCGCGGTCGTTGTCGAGCACCGACTGCGAGATGGTGTTCGACCGCGCCAGCGGCTCCGACCGCGCCAGCTGACGCTGGGCGGCGTCGTTGTCCGCGCGGCGCTGCGCCACCACGGCGTCCGCCGCCCGCTCCTCCGCCTCGCGCTGGCGGACGAGGCTCTGCGCCGTCTCGACCCCGATCCGCGCCCGCCGCTCCTCTGCCCTGGCCTGGCGGAGCTGCGCCTCGAGCTGGGCGGTGTCCATGCGCGCCAGCGCCTGCCCGGCGGTGACGAAGTCGCCCTCGTCGACGAGGATGTCGCCGAGCCGCCCGGCGACCTTGGTCGAGATGTCGATCGCCGTGGCCTCGATCCGCCCGTTCCCGCTCGCGAACCCCGCCGGCAGCGTGTCGGCGCCGAGCCGCTGCCAGGCGACCCAGGCGACCAGCAGCAGCAGGACGCCGGCGACACCCCACAGGACCAGCCCGCGTCGCGACCTGACGGTTTCGGCCATTCGCTGCGCTCCTGCATGGACCCCGGGAGACCCTAGCAAGCTTCTGCTGCAGGGCAACATCTCGGCCCTCGCCCCGCGCGACGACCTCACGCCCGCGTTAACGAATCAATCCCGAGTCATTCGGTCGCAATACGCATTCCATACGCATTCCACATGCGATGCAGATCGAATGAATCCCCGTAATCCATTGCCATTCAACGGTTCACGACTCATCCCCCTCGACCTCCGCCGACAGCCCGGACCAGCGGTGCGCCAGACCGGCATCGAGATCGAACAGATCGAGCACGCGCCCGATGGTATGGTCGACCATCTCCCCGATCGAGGCCGGCCGCGCATAAAAGGCCGGGACGGGCGGATAGACGATCGCCCCCATCTCGGTGACCGCCGCCATCGAGCGGATATGCCCGAGGTGGAGCGGCGTCTCGCGCAGCATCAGCACCAGCCGCCGCCGCTCCTTCAGCGTCACGTCCGCTGCCCGGGTGAGCAGGCTCGAGGTGGTGCCCGCGGCGATCTCCGACAGCGTCCGGACCGAGCAGGGCGCCACGATCATCCCCAGCGTCCGAAACGACCCGCTGGCGCAGGCCGCGCCTATGTCCTTGTTCGCATGGGTAACCGTCGCCAGCGCCTCGAGGTCGCGCGGCGTGAAATCGGCCTCCGCCGCGATCGCGACCCGGGCCGCCTGCGAGATCACCAGATGGCTGTCCACCCCGGCATCGCGCAGCGCCTCGAGCAGCCGCTTGCCGTAGATCGCGCCCGACGCGCCGGTGACCCCGACGATGATGCAGGGCCGTGAGCGGGAAACCCTCATCCCGCCCCCCTCACACCGGCGCGCAGCACCGCCTCGGCCCGGATGCCGTGGAGCGCATCGAGCCCCATCCGCGACGTCGTCCCGCCCCCCGGGGCCGAGGGGTCGAGCGCATTGCCGGGAAGCTGGTCGAGGATCATCACGTTGCTGCCGGAAGTGGGTCGAGAGCGTCCAGACTATCTCCGCATCGCGGGCCGCGTCGACACCGCTTTCGACCGCCGGACAGCACACGGCGGTGCCGTTCAGGCCGGCACGTCGAGGGTCTGCAGCTCGTGCGCCGGCGCGCCGCCGATGGTGCGGACGACGGCGTCGGCGAGGCTCGTCCCCGCCCGGCGGAAATCCTCGTGCACGACCTCGATGTCGCGGCGGAACTTCTTCATCAGGCTGAAGGATTCCTTCACCGCGACATCGAGGTCGCGCCCGATGACGCAGCCCATCTCCTCGGCAGCACCGATCGGCGAGATCGCCGCCGAGGCGCTGCCGCACACGATGCCGTCCGGGCGACGGCGCGAGGCCATCAGCCGGGCGATCTCCTGCTGGATCGCCTCGTGCCCGCTGTCAGTGGTGACGGCGTGGATCGGCACGTCGTCGAGATCGAGCCGCTCCACCGCCTGCTGGAAGCCCGCCGTCATGTGCCGCGAGTAGGTGAGATGCGCCGGCGGCCCGAGCAGCGCCAGCCGCCGCCGCCCGCGCGCCGCCAGCCGCTCGACAGCGATCTCGGCATAGCGCGCGTTGTCGAAGTCGAAATAGGGATGCTCGATCCCCATGTCGGTGCGCCCGTGGGTGGCGAAGGGAAAGCCCTGCTGGTGCAGGTAGCGCACCCGCGCGTCCTGCGGCTCGATGCGCGAGAAGATGACCCCGTCGGCCGAGCCGGTCTCGACGATGTAGCGCACCGGGTCGAGCGGGTCGCTCTGCGCACCGTAGGGCGTGACGATCAGATGGTAGGGCGAGCCCGCCAGATGCTCGGAGATGCCGTAGACGAGATGCGCCGTCAGCCCGAGCACCTCGGTCTCCACCGACATGATGAGGCTGATGACGTTGGTCTTGCCGGTGCGCAGCCGCACCCCGGCGCGGTTCGGCCGGTAGCCGATCTGCCGCGCGACGAGCCGCACCCGTTCCTTGGTCGCCTGCCCGATGTCCGGCGCGTCGTTGAGCGCGCGCGAGACGGTGGTGACGCCGAGCCCGGTCATGTAGGCGATCGTCTTCAGCGTCGGCCGCGGCTTCCCGCCGGCCGCGGCCCGGTCGATCGCGTGCTCCCTTTCGTCCATCCCCGGACTCCCCGCGGCGAAGCTGCGTCGAATCCGCAGGTTAGCCGGTTGGCGTGGCCGATCAAGCTGAAACGTTACAGGACGACAGAATCCACATCGGATCCCCGGCCGCGCTGCGGCGCGGCCCGGCGATTCATCGCACCATCCCCCGACGCCGCGCCGCAGCAAAATCGCCAATCCTGACGCGCCATCCCATTTACTTGCGCAGCAGAGCCCCGCGCCGGGAGGGAAAACGTCATTGCCTTCCGGCGATGCCTCCCGTAGCATCGCGCCTGCAACGATGCAGAACTGGGAGGTTCGCCAATGACGTACCGCTCGCTGGCCGCCGCGCTCGCAGCGTCCGCCGTCCTGCCGCTCTCCGCGGCGCACGCCACCGACCTCGAGGTCACCCACTGGTGGACCTCCGGCGGCGAGGCGGCGGCGGTCGCCGAGCTCGCCAAGGCCTTCGACGCCACCGGCAACCACTGGGTCGACGGCGCGATCGCCGGCTCCGGCAGCACCGCCCGCCCGATCATGATCAGCCGCATCACCGGCGGCGACCCGATGGCCGCCACCCAGTTCAACCACGGCCGCCAGGCCGAGGAGCTGGTCGAGGCCGGCTACATGCGCGACCTGACCGACCTCGCCACCGCCGAGAAGTGGGCCGACGTCGTCGCGGCGCCCGCCCTGCTCGACAGCTGCACCCTCGACGGCAAGATCTACTGCGTACCGGTCAACATCCACTCGTGGCAGTGGCTCTGGCTGTCGAACAAGGCCTTCGAGGACGCCGGCATCCCGGTCCCGGCCAACTGGGAGGAGCTCGTCGCCGCCGCGCCGAAGCTGCGCGAGGCCGGGAAGATCCCGCTCGCCGTCGGCGGCGAGCCCTGGCAGCAGAACGGCGTCTTCAACGTGCTGATGAACGCGCTCGGCGGCAAGGATCTGACGCTCAAGGTCTACGACGAGAAGGACGCCGAGGTCGCCGCCGGCCCCGAGGTCGCGAAGATCTTCCAGGCGCTCGCCCAGGCCCGCGAGATGTCGCAGGGCGGCAACGTGAAGAGCTGGAACGAGGCCACCAACCTCGTCATCACCGACAGGGCCGGCGGCCAGATCATGGGCGACTGGGCGCAGGGCGAGTTCCAGGTGGCCGGCGAGGTGGCCGGCACCGACTATACCTGCCTGCCGGGCCTCGGCGAGACCGAGCTCATCTCGGCCGACGGCGACGCCTTCTACTTCCCGCTGCTCAAGGACGAGGAGAAGTCGAAGGCGCAGGAGGTGCTCGCCTCGACCATGTTCAACCCCGAGGTGCAGGTCGCCTTCAACCTGAAGAAGGGCTCGTTGCCGATCCGCAAGGACGTCGACCTCGACGCCGCCAACGACTGCATGAAGAAGGGGCTCGCGATCCTCGCCGCGGGCAACACCATCAAGTCGACCGACTCGATGCTCAGCCCCGACACGACGACGCAGACGAACACGCTCTTCACCGAGTTCTTCGCCGACCCGAGCATCACCCCCGAGGCCGCCCAGGCGCGGTTCGCCGAGATCATCGCCAACGCCGACTGATCCCGGCACCCCGACCGCCGGCCCCGCGCCGGGCCGGCGGTTGTCCCGATCCGACCCGCGGGGGGAACCGCATGGCCGCGCAGCGCCCGTCTCAGCTCTTCCGCAACCTCAACGCCAAGATCGCCTCGATCCCGATGATCCTGACCGCCGTGGTGGTCTTCCTCGGCGGCACGCTCTGGACCGTGGTCTATTCCTTCACCGACTCGAAGCTCCTGCCGCGGCTGCGCTTCGTCGGCCTCGACCAGTACGAGCGGCTCTGGTCGTCGAACCGCTGGCTCGTCTCGATCGAGAACCTCGCCATCTACGGCATCCTCAGCCTCGTCTTCAGCCTCGTCATCGGCTTCGTCCTCGCCGCCCTCCTCGACCAGAAGATCCGCTTCGAGGACACCTTCCGCACCATCTTCCTCTACCCGTTCGCCCTCTCCTTCATCGTCACCGGCCTCGTCTGGCAGTGGCTCTTGAACCCCGACCTCGGCATCGCCAGCGTCATCCGCGGCCTCGGCTGGACCAGCTTCACCTTCGACCCGCTCTACAACGCCGACATCGTCATCTACGGCATCCTGATCGCCGGCCTCTGGCAGGGCACCGGGCTCGTCATGTGCCTGATGCTCGCGGGCCTGCGCGGCATCGACGAGGACATCTGGAAGGCCGCGCGCGTCGACGGCATCCCGATGTGGAAGACCTACCTCTTCATCGTCATCCCGATGATGCGGCCGGTCTTCATCACCACCCTCGTCCTCATCACCGCCGGCATCGTGAAGCTCTACGACCTCGTCGTCGCCCAGACCGGCGGCGGCCCCGGCATCGCCTCCGAGGTGCCGGCCAAGTACGTCTACGACATGATGTTCCTGGCGCAGAACCTCGGCCAGGGCTTCGCCGCCTCGACGATGATGCTCTTGACCGTCGCCATCATCCTCATCCCCTGGGCCTACCTGGAGTTCGGAGGCAAGCGCCGTGGCTGACCTCTCCCTCCCCGCCACCGCCGCCGCCCGCGTCGAGCCGCGCGGCGCCCGCCCCCGCCCTGCCCTCTCCCGGCGCAACGTCATCCTCTACGGCACGCTGATCGTCGTCGCGCTCTACTACCTGCTGCCGCTCTACGTGATGGTGGTGACCTCGCTGAAGGGGATGCCCGAGATCCGCCTCGGCAACATCTTCTCGCCCCCGATGGAGATCACCTTCCAGCCCTGGGTGAAGGCCTGGGCCGAGGCCTGCACCGGCCTCAACTGCGACGGCCTCTCGCGCGGCTTCTGGAACTCGGTCCGCATCACCGTCCCCTCGGTCGTCATCTCGATCGCCATCGCCAGCGTGAACGGCTACGCGCTGGCCAACTGGCGCTTCCGGGGCTCGGAGGTCTTCTTCGCCATCCTGATCTTCGGCGCCTTCATCCCCTACCAGGTGATGCTCTACCCGATCGTCATCCTCCTGCGCGAGATCGGCCTCTACGGCACGCTGACCGGCCTCGTGATCGTGCACTCGATCTTCGGCATGCCGATCCTGACGCTGCTCTTCCGCAACTACTTCGCCTCGGTGCCGGAGGAGCTCTTCAAGGCCGCCCGCGTCGACGGCGCCGGCTTCTGGGGCATCTACCTCAAGATCATGCTGCCGATGGCGCTGCCGATCTTCGTCGTCGCCATCATCCTGCAGGTGACCGGCATCTGGAACGACTTCCTCTTCGGCGTCGTCTACACCCGCCCCGACACCTACCCGATGACCGTGCAGCTCAACAACATCGTCAACTCGACCCAGGGCGTGAAGGAATACAACGTCAACATGGCCGCGACCATCATCACCGGCCTGGTGCCGCTCGTCATCTACTTCATCTCCGGCAAGCTCTTCGTGCGCGGCATCGCCGCCGGGGCGGTGAAGGGATGACGGCGATGCAGACCAGCGTGGCGGTCAAGGACCTCGAGCTCGCCTACGGCAGCGTGACGGTGCTGAACGGGCTCAACCTCGACATCGCCGAGGGCGAGTTCATCGTCCTTCTCGGCCCCTCCGGCTGCGGCAAGTCCACGCTGCTCAACTGCATCGCCGGCCTCCTCGACATCACCGACGGCCAGATCTGGATCAAGGGCAAGAACGTCACCTGGGAGGAGCCGAAGGACCGCGGCATCGGCATGGTCTTCCAGTCCTACGCCCTCTACCCGCAGATGACCGTGCGCGGCAACCTCTCCTTCGGCCTGAAGAACGCCGGGCTTCCCAGGCCCGAGATCGAGAAGCGCATCGCGCGCGCCGCCGAGATCCTGCAGATAGAGCCACTCCTCGAGCGCAAGCCCGCCGCCCTCTCCGGCGGCCAGCGCCAGCGCGTCGCGATCGGCCGCGCGCTCGTCCGCGATGTCGACGTCTTCCTCTTCGACGAGCCGCTCTCCAACCTCGACGCCAAGCTCCGCTCCGAGCTGCGGGTCGAGATCAAGCGCCTGCACCAGCAGCTCCGGAACACGATGATCTACGTCACCCACGACCAGATCGAGGCGCTGACGCTGGCCGACCGCATCGCCGTCATGCGCGGCGGCTACATCCAGCAGCTCGCCGACCCGAAGACGATCTACAACCGCCCCGCCAACCTCTTCGTCGCCGGCTTCATCGGCTCGCCCGCCATGACCATGCTGAAGGGCCGGATCGACGCGGCGGGCGCCTTCGCCATGGACGGCCTCAGCGTCCCACTCGCCGGCTACAACGGCGCGGTCCCGCCCGCGGGGACCGAGGCGATCCTCGGCGTCCGTCCCGAGCATGTCGCCATCGCGCCGGCCAGCGACGGCCCGGGCGACGGCCCTGGCGACGGCCCGGGCGACGGCCTCCCGGCAACGATCGACATCGACGAGCCGATGGGCTCGGACAGCCTGCTCTGGATGACCATCGCCGGCCAGCCGATCTCGGCCCGCATCGAGGCGGACCACCCGTTCCGCCAGGGCCAGCCGGTGCGGCTCGGCTTCGACATCCCCCGCTGCTCGCTCTTCGACAGGAAGAGCGAACAGCGCCTCTGACCCTCGCCCTCCCAGCACGGAAGCCCCGATGACCGACTTCTCCTACCAGCTCTACTGCTCGCGCAACTTCCCCCCGCTCTCCAGGACGCTGAAGATGGTCGCCGCCGCCGGCTACCGGAACGTCGAGGGCTACGGCGCGCTCTACGCCGACCCGGCCAAGGTGGCCGAGCTGAAGGAGCACCTGGCCGCGAACGGGCTCAGGATGCCGACCGGCCATTTCGGCCTCGACATGCTGGAGAACGACCCCGGCCGCGTGCTCGAGATCGCCAAGGCGGTCGGCATCGAGACGATCTACTGCCCGCACATCGCGGCCGACCAGCGCCCGGACAGCGGCGCCGGCTGGCTGGACTTCGGCCGGCGCCTGCAGGAGGCCGGCGCCCCCTACCGCGACGCCGGGCTCGGCTTCGGCTGGCACAACCACGACTTCGAGGTCAGGCGCACCGCCGACGGCGCCCTGCCCCTCACCGCCATCTTCGAGGGCGGCCCCGACCTCGAATGGGAGGCGGACATCGCCTGGCTGATCCGCGGCGGCGCCGACCCGATGGAGTGGATCCACGCCCTCGGCAAGCGCATCACCGCCGTGCACGTCAAGGACATCGCCCCCGCCGGCGAGAATGCCGACGAGGACGGCTGGGCCGACGTCGGCCACGGCACGGTGGACTGGCAGGCCCTGATGACCACGCTCAAGGAACGCTCGAACGCGCGCTACTACGTCATGGAGCACGACAACCCGAAGGACGACCGCCGCTTCGCCGAACGCTCGCTTGCGGCGGCCAAGAAGCTGTGAAAGTGTGAAGGCCGCGTTAAAGCTGACAAAATTATCTAGCTCGATCAGTATCTTGA
>NZ_CALLYO010000545.1 GCF_937858865.1 uncultured Amaricoccus sp.
CGATGCAGCTCGCGACGCCCGAGGCCTTCGCCCGCGACCCGGCGCGGGTGCACGAATTCTACAACCTCCGCCGGCGGAACCTCCGCGCCGCGGCGCCGAACGCCGCCCATGCCGCGCTCGTCCGGCTGGCGGCGGGGACCGAGCTCTTCCTCTGCACGCAGAACATCGACGACCTGCACGAACGGGCGGGGTCGCCGCAGGTGCACCACATGCACGGCGAGCTCCTCACCGCCCGTTGCGGCTGGTGCGGACGGCGCGAGGCCTGCCGCGGCGACCTCTCGGTCGAGACGATCTGCGAGGGTTGCTGGCAGACCGGCGCCATGCGGCCGGACGTGGTCTGGTTCGGCGAGATGCCGATCGGCCTCGACCGGATCGAGGCGGCGCTCACCGCGGCCGACCTCTTCGTCGCCGTCGGCACCTCCGGCGCGGTCTATCCGGCGGCGGGCTACGTGGCACAGGCGCGGGCGGCCGGCATTCCGACCGTCGAGCTCAACCTCGCGCCGTCGGACAATGCCGGCGTCTTCGACGACGCCCGCTACGGCCCCGCGACCGAGGTGGTGCCGGCGTTCGTGGCCGACCTCCTGGCGCGATGACGCGGGCGCGCCTGGACCTGCGACTCCGGCGCCTTCGTGGTAGGATATGCGGATGGGCGACGAGGCGAAGCACGACGCCTGGACCGCCGGCCAGAGCTACGAGGCCTACATGGGCCGCTGGAGCCGGCAGGTGGCGGCGGCGTTCCTGGCCCGGCTCGATGCGCCTGCCGGGGCGGACTGGGTCGAGCTCGGCTGCGGCACCGGGGCGCTGACGGCGGCCGTGCTGGCCGCCGGCGCGCCGCGCTCGCTCGTCGCCGTCGATCCCTCGGAGGACTTCCTGGCGGCGGCACGGGCGGCGGTGCCCGACCCGCGGGTGCGCTTCGAGCGCGGGCAGGCGGGCGCGCTGCCGGCGGCCGACGCGACGATCGACGTCGCGGTCTCGGGGCTGGTGCTGAACTTCGTCCCCGACCGGCCGGCGGCGCTCGCCGACCTCCTCCGGGCGCTGCGGCCGGGGGGGTGGCTCGCCTTCTACGTCTGGGACTATGCCGGGGGCGGGCTCGAGTTCGTCGACCGCTTCTGGAAGGCGGCGGCGGAGCTCGACCCCGCGGCCGCCGCCCTCGACGAGGCGCGCCGCTTCCCCTTCACGACCCGCCATGCCATCGCGGCCGAATGCGCCGCCGCCGGCTTCGATGACGTCGGCGTCGAGCCGGTCGAGATCGCGACGGTCTTCGCCGACTTCGCCGACTTCTGGACGCCCTTCACCCTTGGCGCCGGCCCGGCGCCGGGCTACTGCGCCAGCCTCGCCCCGGAGCGCCGGGCCGCGCTCCGCGAGCGGCTGGAGGGACGGCTCGGCAGCGGACCGATCGCGATGGGCGCTCGCGCCTGGGCGGCACGGGGACAGGCGTCGTCCTGAGCTGCGGCACAAGCCGCAAGGTTGGTGATTCGGGCCTTTGGCGCGCGATCTTCAGGAACGACTTGAAGGAGCTTCAGGCTGTTCGAGGTTCCGGCAGCGCCGACCCCGGATAGTATCGCCTTCCCGACCCGACTCCCGTGGAGGACTTCCGAAAAATGCAGATAGCCAGGCGCGCGGTTCTGACCGCGCTCATCGCCGCCGGCAGCGTCCCGGCCTTGCCGGCGGCGCTGCTCGCCGCGGACCAGCCGCTCGCGATCGCCATGCTGATCCCCGGCCGGATCGACGACGGCGGCTTCATGCAGGCCGGCTACAACGGCCTCGTCGCGATCGGCGACGAGCTCGGGGCCGAGACCCGCTACATCGACGGGATCCCGCCCCAGCCCGAGGCGATGGCCACGGCGCTGCGCGAGCTCGCCGCCTCCGGCCCGGACATGGTCATCGCTCACGGCGGCCAGACCGCCCCGGCGGTCGAGATCGTCGCCGCCGAATTTCCCGACGTGCGCTTCACGGTGGTGCAGGGCGCGCTGACCGGCCCGAACGTCGCGAGCTACGAGGTCCTGCAGGAGGAATCGGCCTGGCTCGCCGGCGCCGCCGCCGGCCTGCTGACCGAGACCGGCACGGTCGGGCACATCTCCGGCATCCGCGTGCCGCCGGGGCTCAAGGGCCGCGGCGCCTTCTACCACGGCCTCATGCACACCAATCCGGAGGCGAAGTTCCTGACGATCTTCGCCGGCGACCAGGACGACAACGAGCTCTCGCACAAGGTGGCGGCGGCCGAGATCGACGCCGGCGCCGACATCGTCTTCACCATGCTGAATGCCGGCCGCACCGGCGCGATCGAGGCGATGCGCGAGAAGGGGGTGAAGCAGATCGGCAACGTGCGCGACTGGTACGCCGATCACCCCGACGTCTTCGTCGCCTCGGCGATCGCCAACGTGTCGATCCCCTCGCTGCAGGCGGCGCGCGACCTCGCCGCCGGCAAGTGGGAGCCCGGCGTGGTGCGCCAGATCGGCCTCGAGGATCCGGCGGCGGTGTCGCTGGCGCTGGCGCCCGACGTGCCCGCGGAGACGCGTGCCCGGGTGGAGGCGCTCGCCGCGGACATCGTCGCCGGAACGATCGAGGTGTCGGTCGACTACGACGGCCCCGAGTTCCAGCCCTGACGCACGGCACGGGGGCCGTTCCGAGCGGCGTTAACCTTCCTTGCGAAAGCGTTGATGCGAACCGGAACGGCCTTTGATACCAGCAGGTTGCCCGGGTGGGCGCGCGCGCCCACCCGCGCCCGGATCTCCGTCAGAGCGAATAGTACATCTGGTATTCGACCGGATGGGGCGTGTGCTCCATCGTGTAGACCTCGGGCCACTTGAGCGCGATGTAGGCGGCGATCTGGTCGCTGGTGAAGACGTCGCCGTGCAGCAGGAACTCGTGGTCCTGCTCGAGGCAGGTCAGCGCCTCGCGCAGGCTGCCGCAGACGGTCGGGATCTCGGCCAGCTCCTCCGGCGGCAGGTCGTAGAGGTCCTTGTCCGAGGCCGGGCCGGGATCGATCTTCCCCCGGATGCCGTCGATGCCGGCCATCAGCAGCGCCGCGAAGCCGAGGTAGGGGTTGGCGCAGGGGTCGGGGAAGCGGGCCTCGACGCGCTTGGCCTTCGGGTTCTCCGACCAGGGGATGCGGATCGAGGCCGAGCGGTTGCGCGCCGAGTAGGCGAGCAGAACCGGCGCCTCGAAGCCCGGGATCAGCCGCTTGTAGCTGTTGGTCGTCGGGTTGGTGAAGGCGTTGATCGTCTTGGCGTGCTTGAGGATGCCGCCGATGAACCAGAGCGCCTCGTTCGAGAGGTCGGCATACTTGTCGCCGGCGAAGACCGGCTTGCCGCCCTTGAAGATCGACATGTTGACGTGCATGCCCGAGCCGTTGTCGCCGTAGTAGGGCTTCGGCATGAAGGTCGCGCTCTTGCCGTAGGCGGCGGCGACGTTCTGGATCACGTACTTGTACTTCAGGATGTTGTCGGCCTGCTGGGTCAGCGAGCCGAAGATCATCCCGAGCTCGTGCTGCGGCGAGGCGACCTCGTGGTGGTGCTTGTCGACCTTCATCCCCATCCGCTTCATCGTCGAGAGCATCTCGCCGCGGATGTCCTGCCCGGCATCGACCGGCGGCACCGGGAAGTAGCCGCCCTTCACGCCCGGGCGGTGGCCCATGTTGCCCATCTCGTAGTGGGTGTCGGTGTTCCAGGCCGCATCCACCGCATCGACCTCGAAGGACACCTTGTTGGGCTTGTTCGAGAAGCGCACGTCGTCGAAGAGGAAGAACTCCGCCTCCGGCCCGAAGTAGGAGACGTCGCCGATGCCGGTCTGCTTCAGGAAGGCCTCGGCCTTCAGCGCCGTGCCGCGCGGGTCGCGGTCGTAGGGCTCGTTGGTGTCGGGCTCGAGCACCGAACAGTGCAGGCAGAGCGTCTTCTCGGCGAAGAAGGGATCGACATAGGCCGAGCCCGTGTCGGGCATCAGCTTCATGTCCGACTTGTCGATCGACTTCCAGCCGGCGATCGAGGAGCCGTCGAACATGAAGCCCTCGTCGAGGAAGTCCTCGTCGACGAGATCGGCGACGATGGTCACATGCTGCAGCTTGCCGCGCGGGTCGCAGAAGCGCAGGTCGACATAGGCGATGTCCTCGTCCTTGAGGGACTTCAGGACGGTTTTCTTGTCACTCATCTCGGTTCCTTGGGCCTAGAATGTCTTTCTCGGGCGGATGGCTCAGAGCGCGTCGTTGCCTTCCTCGCCCGTGCGGATGCGGATCGCCTGCTCGACCGGCATGACGAAGATCTTGCCGTCGCCGATCTTGCCGGTCTTGGCGGCGTTGATGATCGCCTCGATCGCCTGGTCGACCTGCTCGTCGGCCAGCACCACCTCGATCTTCACCTTGGGCAGGAAGTCGACGACGTACTCGGCGCCGCGGTAGAGCTCGGTATGGCCCTTCTGCCGCCCGAACCCCTTGGCCTCGATGACGCTGAGGCCCTGGATGCCGATCTCCTGCAGCGCCTCCTTCACCTCGTCGAGCTTGAACGGCTTGATGATG
>NZ_CALLYO010000546.1 GCF_937858865.1 uncultured Amaricoccus sp.
GGTTTCCCCGGCCGCGGCCTCGCCCGGCGGCGGCTCGCTCGCCGTGGCCGAGCAGGCGGACTTCGACGCCGCGCTCGCCGCGGCGAATGCCGGCGACAACCAGAAGGCGGCCGATCTCTTCGGCCAGTTCGTGCAGACCTATCCTGACGGGCCGCTGACCGCCGACGCCCAGTTCCGCCGCGGCCAGGCGCTCGAGTCGCTCGGCCAGTACAAGGCGGCAGGGCGCAGCTATCTCGACATCTTCAATGGCGACCCGCAGGGGCCGATGGCGCCGAAGGCGCTCTATCGCCTGGCGATGAGCCTGTCGCAGGACAACAACCGGCCGATGGCCTGCCTGACGCTGGGCCAGATCGACGAGCGCTATCCCTTCTCCGAGGTCTCGGCCGACGTCGCCGCCCAGAAGCAGACGCTCGGCTGCGAGTGATCGCGCTCCCCCCGCTGCCCGATGGCCGCCTCGGCGTCGCTGTCTCCGGCGGCGGTGATTCCGTGGCGCTGCTCCTCCTCCTCCACGCCGCTGGGCGCGACCTCGCCGCGGTGACGGTCGACCACGGCCTGCGCCCGGAGAGCGTCGGCGAAGCGGCCAGCGTCGCCGCCCTCTGCGCCGCGCGCGGCATCCCGCACTCGGTGCTGCGCTGGGAGGACCGCGACCCGCGCGGCAACCTGCAGCAGGCGGCGCGCGAGGCCCGCCGTAGCCTCATCGCCGGCTGGGCGGAGGCGAGCGGCATCGCCGCCGTCGCCCTCGGCCATACCCTCGACGACCAGGCCGAGACGGTGGTGATGCGCCTCGCCCGCGGCTCGGGCGTCGACGGCCTCAGCGCCATGCGCCCGGAGACGCTCGCCCTCGGCATCCTCTGGCTCCGTCCGCTCCTCGGTATCCGCCGCGCCGCGCTGCGCGCCTGGCTGGCCGCCGAGGGCGTCGCCTGGGCCGAGGATCCGACGAACGCGGACGCCCGCTTCGACCGCGTGCGCGCCCGCCTCGCGCTCCCCACCCTCGCCGGCCTCGGCATCGGCCCCGAGCGGCTTGCCGCCACCGCCCGCGCCGTGGCCCGCGCCTGCGCCGCGCTCGAAGCGGCGATCGGGCGCTGGCAGCCCGGCGGCTCACGGAACATCTGGCCAACTACTTTGCGGGAGATCCATCGCGTGCAGGCACTTGAGCACGAGATCAAGGAATTGATGAAGCGCTCGCGCGAACAGGGTATGCAGACC
>NZ_CALLYO010000547.1 GCF_937858865.1 uncultured Amaricoccus sp.
CGAGCCGAGCCTGCTCGCGCGCCGCCGCTGGCCCGCCTTCCGCGCCGCGCTCACCGCCGCCCACAGCCCCGCCGGCCCGGCCGACCTCGCCCCCGCGGCCCCCGCCCGCGAGCGGCTCGCCTACGACGAGCTCCTCTCGCACCAGATGACGCTGGCCATCGCCCGCGCCCGCACCCGGCGGCCCAAGGGCTTCGCCACCCGCGGCGACGGCCGGCTGCAGGCGCGCGTCCTCGCCGCGCTCCCCTACGCGCCGACCGGCGCCCAGACCCGCGCCATCGCCGAGATCACCGCCGACATGGCATCGCCCCGGCGGATGAACCGCCTGCTGCAGGGCGACGTCGGCGCCGGCAAGACGCTGGTCGCCCTCCTCGCCATGCTCGCCGCCGTCGAGGCCGGCGGCCAGGCGGCGATGATGGCCCCGACCGAGATCCTCGCCCGCCAGCACCTGCTCTCGCTCGCCCCGCTCGCCGAAGCCGCCGGCGTCCGCCTCGACCTGCTGACCGGCCGCGACAAGGGCCGCGAGCGCGCTGCCAAGCTCGCGGCCCTCGCCGGCGGCGAGACCAGGATCCTCGTCGGCACCCACGCCCTCTTCCAGAAGGACGTCGCCTTCGCCGACCTCCGCCTCGCCGTCGTCGACGAGCAGCACCGCTTCGGCGTCCGCCAGCGCATGGACCTCGGCAAGAAGGGCGAGCGCGCCGACATCCTGGTGATGACGGCGACCCCGATCCCGCGCAGCCTCACCCTCGCCCAGTACGGCGACATGGACCTCTCGATCCTCGACGAGAAGCCGCCCGGCCGCCACCCGGTCGAGACCGCCCTCGTCTCCGCTGGCCGCACCGGCGAAGTGATCGAGCATCTCCGCCGCGCCATCGCCGTCGGCCGCCAAGCCTACTGGGTCTGCCCCCTCGTCGGCGAGTCGGAGGTCGCCGAGATGACTGCCGCCGAGGAGCGTTTCAGGAGCCTCGAGCTCGCCTTCGGTCCCGGCACCGTCGGCCTCGTGCACGGCCAGATGCCGCCGGCGCAGAAGGACGCCGCCATGGCCGACTTCGTCGCCGGGCGCAGCCGCCTCCTCGTCGCCACCACCGTCATCGAGGTTGGCGTCAACGTCCCCAACGCCTCGATCATGGTCATCGAGGGCGCCCAGGCCTTCGGCCTCGCCCAGCTGCACCAGCTGCGCGGCCGGGTTGGCCGCGGCGCCGAACGCTCGACCTGCCTCCTCCTCTACGATCCGCCGCTCGGCGAGACCGCCCGCGCCCGCCTCGAGATCATGCGCTCGACCGAGGACGGCTTCCGCATCGCCGAGGAGGATCTGCGCCTGCGCGGGGCAGGGGACCTCATCGGCATCGCCCAGTCCGGCCTGCCGCGCTTCCGCATCGCCGACCTCGAGCTGCAGGCCGACCTGATGCGCGTCGCCCAGGACGACGCCCGCCTCCTCCTCGACCAGGATCCGGAGCTCGCCTCGCCCCGCGGGCGGGCGATGCGCACGCTCCTCTACCTCATGGAGCGCGACAAGGCGATCGGGATGCTCTCCATCGGCTAGCTCGTTCCTCTTCCGTTCACGACTCGTCTTGACTCGCGGCAGCGAATCGAGAACATTAATAGAACATTGGTGATCGGAAACGGAACGGAACCGATGCGACACATGCTTGACGCCGACCTTGAGATCGTCGCCCGCGAAGCCCTCGGCCTCGCCGGCCTCTGCGCCACCATCGTGGCGCTCCTGCTCCTGCCTCTCTTCGCCTGACGCCGTTGCCTGCCCGCGGTGCGCTTCGCGCGAAAACCTGCCTCTCCGCCTGTTGGCCGCGCCGCCTCCTCATCGCCGCACCCCAAGGGGGTCGCGGCGATCTTTTTTGCCCGGCCCGGCCTCCGGGCGCCCCGCCTTCATCATGGCAAAATGCTCTCGCCGAAGGCGCCCGAACGACGCGCAGGACCGCGCCCCTGGGCCCGCGTTTCAACGGCCGATTGTAAACACCAGGTTAAAGAGAAAAATAAGTCTGTTTAAAATCAAACAGTTACTTATAGTTTCGCGCGCGAAATCCCTTTCGTCACGCGGCCGCCAGCGCCTCGTCGAAGGCGGCGAGCGTCGCGTCCCAGGCCAGCAGGATCGAGGCATGCCGGTTGCGATAGTCCCGCGCGGGCATCAGCACCTCCAGCTCCTCGAACGGCGCCCCCGGCGCCGGCCCGCCGGCGGTCAGCATGGCATGCAGCTGCTCCCGCGCCGCGCCGATCTCCTCCCGGCTCGCCCCGATCACGTGCCGCCCCAGCACCGAGGCCGAGGCCTGCCCGAGCGCGCAGGCCTTCACGTCCTGCCCGAAGGCCGCGATCCTCCCGCCCTCGACCGCCAGGTCGACCGTCACCGTCGACCCGCAGAGCGGCGAGCGTTTCCGCGCCGTCGAATGCGGCCCGTCCAGCCGCTCGGTCAGCGGGATGGCGGCGGCGAGCGCCAGGATGCGCTGGGAGTAGAGCTTGATCAGATCCTCGTCGCCGCTCATTCCCCGCGTCCTTTTGCATTCCCCGGCCCGAGCCCATAGATAGGCCGGAATCCGCCCGGCGAAAAGGGACGCCGCCCATGCCCGCCTTCGACATCGCGAGCCTCCGCTTCGACGCCCGCGGCCTCATCCCCGCCATCGCCCAGTCCCGCGACGGCGAGGTCCTGATGCTCGCCTGGATGAACGCCGAGAGCCTCGCCGCGACGCTGGCCACCGGCCAGGTCACCTACTGGTCCCGCTCCCGCGCCCAGCTCTGGAGGAAGGGCGAGACGTCCGGCCACCTCCAGCGCCTCCTCGAGCTGCGCCTCGACTGCGACCGCGACTGCCTGCTCCTCATCGTCGAGCAGACCGGTCCGGCCTGCCACACCAACCGCCCGAGCTGCTTCTACACGGCGGTCCGCGACGGCGCCGAGGTGATCCTCTCGGACCCCCTCTAGCCAATCAGTGCCAGCCAGTCCTCCTCGCTCAGGATCGCGACCCCGAGCTCCCGCGCCGCCTTCTCCTTCGATCCCGCCCCGGGGCCTGCGACGACATAGTCGGTCCGCGCCGACACCGACCCCGCCACCTTGGCCCCGAGCGCCTCGGCCCGCGCCTTGGCCTCGGCCCGCGTCATCCGCTCCAGCGTCCCGGTGAAGACCACCGTCTTCCCGGCGATCGGCGAACCCGACGCGGCCGGCGCCGCCACGTCCCCGATGGCGAGCTCCGCCACCAACCGGGCGACAGCGTCGCGGTTCGCCGGCTCGTGGAAATAGTCGACGAGCGACCCCGCCAGCGTCTCGCCCACCCCGCTGATGTCGTTGAGCTCGGCCCACTCCGCCCCCTCATGGTCGCGCGCAGCCTGCATCGCCGCTGCGAAGCGTCCCCAGGACCCATAGTGGCGGGCGACGATCCGGGCAGCGGTCTCGCCGGCATGGCGGATGCCGAGGGCATAGATCAGCCGGTCGAGCGGAATGCGCCGCCGCGCTTCGATGGCGGCGAAGAGGTTGCCGGCCGACTTCTCCCCCCAGCGGTCGCGCCCCCGCAGGTCCGCGCCGTGCCGCGCCTCGAGGGTGAAGATGTCGGCCGGTTCGCGGATCCAGCCCTCGGTGAAGAAGGCCTCGATCGCCTTCGCCCCCAGCCCCTCGATGTCGAAGGCGCCGCGGCTGACGAAATGCTTGAGCTTCTCCACCGCCTGCGCCGCGCAGATCAGGTTGCCGGTGCAATAGTGCACCGCCTCGCCAGGCTCGCGCACCACGTCGGACTCGCAGACCGGGCAGGTGTCGGGGAAGCGGTAGGGAACGCTGTCCGCGGGGCGGCGGGAAAGGTCGACGTCCTCGATCTTCGGGATCACGTCGCCGGCGCGGAAGACGGTGACCCAGTCGCCGACGCGGATGTCGCGGCCCTCGCGGATCGGGTTCCCCTTGGAGTCGCGGCCGGCGATATAGTCGGCGTTGTGGAGGGTGGCGTTCTGGACGACGACGCCGCCGACCGTCACCGGCAGCAGGCGGGCGACCGGGGAGAGGGCGCCGGTGCGGCCGACCTGGATGTCGATCGCCTCGAGCCGGGTCGAGGCGCGTTCGGCGGAGAACTTGTGGGCCAGCGCCCAGCGCGGGGTGGTGGAGCGAAAGCCGAGGCGGGCCTGCAGGTCGAGCCGGTCGACCTTGTAGACGACGCCGTCGATATCGTAGCCGAGGGTCGCCCGCTGCGCCTCGATGGCGCGGTAGCGGGCCAGCATCTCCTCAGTGGAGGTGCAGGTCGCCATCAGCGGGTTGGTGGCGAAGCCGAGTGCCGCAAGGCGGGCGATGGCGGCTGTCTGGGTGTCGGCCAAGGGCGCGGACAGCTCGCCCCAGGCGTAGGCGAAGAAGCGGAGCGGACGCGCGGCGGTGATCGACGGGTCGAGCTGGCGCAGCGAGCCGGCGGCGGCGTTCCGGGGGTTGGCGAAGGTGCGGGCGCCGGCCTCGGCCTGGCGGGCGTTGAGGGCGGCGAAGTCGGCGTGGCTCATGTAGCACTCGCCCCGCACCTCGAGGATTTCGGGGGCGCCGGAGAGGCGGGCGGGGATGTCGGGGATGGTGCGGGCGTTCGGGGTGACGTTCTCGCCGACCTCGCCGTCGGCGCGGGTGGCGGCGGAGACGAGGCGGCCCGCCTCGTAGCGGAGGGAGAGGGAGAGGCCGTCGATCTTCGGTTCGGCGGTGAAGGCGAGGGGAGCGTCGGCCGGAAGGTTCAGGAAGCGGCGGACGCGGTCGACGAACTCGGGCACGTCCGTCTCGGCGAAGGCGTTCTCGAGGCTGTAGAGCGGGCGGGCGTGGCGGACCTTGGCGAAGGTTTCCGACGGTGCGGCGCCGACCTGCTCGGAGGGGCTGTCGGGGCGCTTCAGCCCGGGGAAGCGGGCCTCGATGGCGGCGTTGCGGCGCTTCAGCTCGTCGTATTCGGCGTCGGAGATCTCCGGGGCGTCGGCCTGGTGGTAGGCGCGGTTGGCGCGGTCGAGAGCGGCCGCAAGTGCCGCGAGCTCCTCCATCGCCTGCTGCGGCGAGAGGTCTTCGACGGGAGGACGGGTGGTCATGGCCGGATTGTTAGCTGGCGGGCGCCGCGCATGTCCAGCCGGCGACGCGGCCTAGAGTCCAGCCGCCTCGGCGAGGGCCTCGGGGTCTGGCAGGACGATGCGGCCGTCGGAGACGGCGACGAGGCCGGCCTTCTGCCACTTGCCGAGGCAGCGGTTCACCGCCTCGCGGCTGCCGCCGACCATGGCGGCCAGCGCGCCCTGGGTGTCGCTGACCTCGGCGGGGCGCCCGCGGGCGCCGGGGCGGGCGCGGGCGATCAGCGTCTTGGCGAGGCGGCCGGGCAGGTCGGAGAAGGCGAGGTCGGCGATATGGGCGTC
>NZ_CALLYO010000548.1 GCF_937858865.1 uncultured Amaricoccus sp.
GCCGCTTCCCGTTCCGGCGCGCCGGAGGGAGCCCGCCTTGACTTGAGACGGGCATGTCAATACGATACTCTCGTCTCACAACGAGCAATCCGGCCGCAGCGCCGCGCCGCGCCGGGCAAAGAACGCCGGTCGTACCGGCAACCGGGAGGAAAAGCCGGCCTGACGCGGGCGCATGCCGCTCGTGTCAGGCAGCGCACGCGATGGGCCACATCTACGTCGTCGGAACCGCGGACACCAAGGGCGAGGAGCTCGCCTTCCTCGCCGAGCGCATCCGCGCCGCCGGCGGCGCCCCGCTCGTCGTCGACGTCGGCATCCGCGCCCCGACGATCGTCCCCGACATCCCGGCCCCGGCGATCCCGCCGACCGAGGACCGCGGCACCGCCGTCACCGCCATGGCCGCGGCGCTCGCCGCCTGGCTGCCCACGCGGCGCGACCTCGACGCCGTCGTGGGGATCGGCGGCGGCGGCGGCACCGCCATCGTCACCGCCGCCATGCGCGCCCTGCCCTTCGGCGTGCCGAAGCTCATGGTCTCGACGCTGGCCTCGGGCGACGTCGGCCCCTATGTCGGGGTCTCCGACATCACCATGATGCACCCGGTCGCCGACATGGCCGGCCTCAACCGCATCACCCGCACCGTGCTCGCCCAGGCCGCCGCCGCCGTCACCGCCATGGCGCGGACGCCGGCCGCCACCACGACCAAGCCCGCGGTCGGCCTGACCATGTTCGGCGTGACCACCCCTTGCGTCACCCGCGTCGCCGATGCCCTGCGCGCCGACCGCGACCCGCTCGTCTTCCACGCCACCGGCACCGGCGGCCGCGCGCTCGAGATGCTGGCGGGCAGCGGCATGCTCGAGGGCTTCGTCGACGCCACCACCACCGAGGTCGCCGACGAGATCGTCGGCGGCGTGCTGACCGCCGGCCCCGACCGGCTCGGCGTCCTCGCCCGCACCGGCCTGCCCTGGGTCGGCGCGCCGGGCGCCCTCGACATGGTGAACTTCTGGGCGCCGGAGACGGTCCCCGCCCGCTTCGCCGGCCGGCTCTTCCACCGCCACAACGCCAACATCACGCTGATGCGCACGACGCCGGACGAATGCCGGCGGATCGCCGGCTTCATCGCGGCGAAGCTCAACGCCGCCACCGGCCCGGTGCGCCTGCTCATCCCCGAGCGCGGCGTCTCCGCCCTCGACGTCGCCGGCGGCCCGTTCCACGACCCGGCGGCGAGCGCCGCCCTCTTCGACACGCTGGAGGCCGAGATCGCGGCGACGCCCGACCGCCGGGTCGAGCGGCTCCCCCTCCATATCAACGACCCCGCCTTCGCCGACGCCCTCGTCGCCGCCTATCGCTCGATCACGGAAGGCTGAGCATGCCCGCCATACCCCGCGCCGACCTCCTGAAGCGTTTCCGCGCCCTGATCGACGCCGGCAAGCCGATCATCGGCGGCGGCGCCGGCACCGGCCTCTCGGCCAAGTGCGAGGAGGCCGGCGGCATCGACCTCATCGTCATCTACAACTCCGGCCGCTACCGCATGGCCGGCCGCGGCTCGGCCGCCGGCCTCCTCGCCTTCGGCAACGCCAACGAGATCGTCAGGGAGATGGCCGCCGAGGTGCTGCCGGTGGTGAAGCACACGCCCGTGCTCGCCGGGGTGAACGGCACCGACCCCTTCCTCCTCCTCGACCCCTTCCTGCGCGAGCTGAAGGCGCTCGGCTTCTCCGGCGTGCAGAACTTCCCGACCGTCGGGCTCTTCGACGGCACCATGCGCCGGAGCTTCGAGGAAACCGGCCTCGGCTACGGCCTCGAGGTCGACATGATCGCCGCCGCCCACGCGCTCGACCTGCTGACGACGCCCTACGTCTTCGACCCGGACGAGGCCCGCGCCATGACCCGCGCCGGCGCCGACATCATCGTCGCCCACATGGGGGTCACGACCGGCGGCGCCATCGGCGCCACCTCGGCGAAGTCGCTCGACGCCTGCGTCGGCGAGATCGACGCCATCGCCGACGCCGCCCGCGGCGAGCGCGGCGACGTCATCGTCCTCTGCCACGGCGGGCCGATCGCCGAGCCGGGCGACGCCGCCTTCATCCTGAAGCACGCCCGGACCTGCCACGGCTTCTACGGCGCCTCCTCGATGGAGCGCCTGCCGGTCGAGCGCGCGCTCACCGAACAGACCCGCGCCTTCAAGGCCATCTAGGGAGACCGCCATGCCCGGCAAGTTCGTCATCCGCTCGGAAGTCCCCGCCGACGCGCTCGACTGGGGACAGCTGCGCTGGCTCTGCAACCCGCCGAGCACCGGGGCGGCGGCGCTCACCGTCATCGACGTGACGCTGAAGCCCGGCAAGGGCCACGACTTCCACAAGCACCCCGACCAGGAGGAGGTGATCGTCGTCGTCTCCGGCCGGGTGGAACAGTGGCTCGACCGCGAGCAGCGCCTGCTCGGCCCCGGCGACTCGGTCTTCATCCCGGCCGGCATGGTGCACGCCTCCTTCAACGCCGGCGACGGCGAGGCGAGGCTCGCCGCCATCCTCGGCCCCTGCGTCGGCGAGGTCGGCTACGTCTCCGTCGAGGTGGCGGGCGATGCCCCCTGGAACACGCTCAGGGCACGTTAACGAAGGTTTCCCGGTGGTAAACGAAATCAGAATTCCCCTCACATATCAACCGGATAGCAAAGTGGGCACGCGTGCCCACCCGTGCGCGAGGACGGCATGACCAACAGCTACCCCAAGCTCCACAACGCCATGTGGCCGGGCATCGTCGGCAAGGGCGCCCCGGATTCCGAGCCGATCATCCCCCTCGACACCCTGCTCGAGCTGACCGCGGGCGCCGAGGCCGACGGCCAGAAGTTCGACGGCGTCGACCTCTTCGTCGTCGCCCCGCATTTCGACATCGACAGCGACCTCGACGCCGTGAAGCGGATGACCGACCATATCGCCTCCTACGGCCTCAAGGTCGGCTCCTTCGTCGCCCCGATCTGGGCCGGCGCCGGCGGCGGCTCGGCCATGGGCACCCCGGACGAGCGCCGCCAGTTCCTCGCCATGGTCCGCAAGGCGTCCGAGATCGGCCGGCAGATGCGCGAGTTCGGCATCCGCCCGACCGGCGGCATCCGCATCGACAGCTCCACCTCCGTCGAGGCCTGGGACAAGGACCCGGTCGGCAACTCGAAGCTCATCGCCGAGACCTTCGCCCAGGCCGGCGACATCGCCGCCGACCACGGCGAGTTCGTCGTCGCCGAGGGCGAAATCTGCTGGGGCGGCATGCATTCCTGGCGGGTGATGCGCGACCTGCTCGAGGCGGTCGGCAAGCCCGGCGTCGTCGGCTACCAGGCCGACATGGCCCACTCGATGCTCTACACACTGGGCTATAACGCCGAGGCCGACCGCATCCTGCCCGCCGACTACGACTGGCAGGACAAGTCCGCCCTCGACGCCGCCTACCGCCAGGTGGCCGACGCGCTGCGCCCCTGGACGCTCGACTTCCACGTCGCCCAGAACGACGGGACCGTCTTCGGCTCCGGGGACCACGAGAAGACCGGGCGGCACTGCCGGGTGGACGACCCGAACGGGCGGCTCGATATCGTCAGGCACGCCGGCTACTGGCTGCGGGACGAGAAGGGCGAGCTCACCATGCGGATGCGGCACATCTGCTGGGACGGCTGCATGTTCCCGAACGCGGTGATGCAGCAGCAGAAGACCTGGAACGACGTCCTCGCGGCCATGGTGAAGGTCCGCGACGCGCACGGCTGGAGCGAGTGATGGCTGGCAGGGACCTCAACATCGGCATGATCGGCTACGGCTTCATGGGCCGCTGCCATTCCAACGCCTTCCGCACCGCCCCCAACTTCTTCGACCTGCCACGCCGCCCGGTCCTCAAGGCCGCCTGCGGCCGCGACGCGGGCCGGACGCAGGCCTTCGCCGACCGCTGGGGCTACGAGAGCGTGGAGACGGACTGGCGGCGGCTGGTCGAGCGGGAGGACATCGACCTCGTCGACATCTGCGTGCCGAACGACCTCCACGCCGAGATCGCCGTCGCCGCGGCGGAGGCGGGGAAGGCGGTCGTCACCGAGAAGCCGCTGGCGCGGACCACGGCCGAGGGCGAGCGGATGGTCGCCGCCGTCGAGAAGGCGGGGGTGGCGAACCTCGTCTGCTACAACTACCGGCGGATGCCGGCGGTGACGCTGGTCAAGCAGGTGGTCGAGTCGGGCCGGCTCGGGCGGATCTTCCACTACCGGGCGAAGTTCCTGCAGGACTGGACCATCTCGCCCGACGTGCCGCAGGGGGGTGCCGGGACCTGGCGGCTCGACGTGCAGGCGGCGGGGTCGGGGGTGACGGGCGACCTGCTCGCGCACTGCCTCGACACCGCGCTCTGGATCAACGGCGGGATCGCGAGCCTGACGGCGATGACCGAGACCTTCGTGAAGGAGCGGACCCACGCCGAGACCGGCCGGAAGCAGGCGGTGGGGATCGACGATGCGGCGGCGGTGCTGGCCCGGTTCGAGAACGGCTCGCTCGGGACCTTCGAGTCGACCCGCTACGCGCGCGGGCACAAGGCGCTCTATACGCTCGAGATCAACGGCGAGCACGGGTCGCTGGCCTGGGACCTGCACGACATGAACCGGCTGGCCTGGTTCGACCACCGCGTCGAGGGGGCGCTCCGGGGGTGGTCGTCGATCCTGGTGACCGACGGGGAGCATCCCTACCTCGGCAAATGGTGGGTGCCGGGGCTCATCATCGGGTTCGAACATTCCTTCGTGCACACGATGGCCGACTTCATCACGGCGATGGAGACCGACCGCCCGGCGGGGCCGACCTTCCGCGAGGCGCTGGAGACGACGCGGGTCTGCGACGCGATCATCGCCTCGGGGAAGTCCGGGGCGTGGGAGACCCTCTGAAG
>NZ_CALLYO010000549.1 GCF_937858865.1 uncultured Amaricoccus sp.
CGCCCGCGCCTCCGCCGCCCCGACCGCCCCGGTCACCTCCGCCAGCCGTGCCTCCGTCACCTCCACCGCCCCCGTCACCTCCGCCAGCCGCGCCTCCGCCGCCTTCCGGCTCTCCTCGACGTCTGCGGCACCGGCCGCCGCCACCTCGCCGCGCTCGGTCGCCGCCCGCACCGCCGCCTCACGGGCGGCCAGCTCGTCATCCAGCCGCTTCAGCTCCGCGTCCGCCGCCTCCCTTTCGGCCGCCTGCCGCCGCACCTCCGCCTCCCTTTCCGCCGCGGCTTCCGCCTCCTGCCGCACCGCCGCCTCCGCGGCGTCGCGGGTCCGCTGCGCGGTCTCGACGGCGGCGCCCAGCGCGGCGGCCCGGTCCTCGAGCGCCTTCACGCGCGCCTCCGCCGCCGCGACCGCCGCCACCAGCTCCCCGCGCCGCTTCTCGTCCTGGTCGGCCGCCGCCCGCACCGCGTCGGCCTGGGCGCGCAGCGTCTCGGTATCGCTCGACACCCGGTCGAGGTCGTCCATGGCGCGGGCGACCCGCTCCTCGGCTTCCCCGACCTCAGCCTGCAACCGCCCGCGCTGGGCCTCGAGCTCGGCCACCTCCGCCTGCATGATCGCGATGAGCTCGCGGTTCGGCGCGACCGCCGGCGCTTCCTGCCCCGCCGCCCCGCCCGCCGCAGCGGCGGCAAGCCCGCCCGCGACGAGAAGCCCCGCAACCCGCAGCCTGACCCCGCCCCGCCCAACCGGCATGCCCGGCTACTCTCCGATCCAGAGGTCGAGCCGCCCCGGCTCCGCATCGGCCAGCAGCTGGCCGTAGTCGCGCACCCCGACCGTGCCGCCCGGCGCGATCACCGGCGCCACCACCCGCCCGAGCGCCTCCGCCGCCACCAGGTCCGCCGCGCGATAGTATCCGACCCGCGAGGTCGCGATCTCAAAGGGCAGCGGCTCGATCAGCACCCCGGTCACGCCGGCCTCCGCCAGCGCCGCCAGGATCGCCGCCTTCCGCTCCGGCGCGAGGTCCGGCCCGATCCGCAGCCGCACGCTCGTTACCCCGGCGAGCGCCGGATCGCTCGGCGCGACGACCGCGGGCGCTCCGCCCGGCCCATCCTCCGCCACCGCCGCCTCCGGCACGCCGGCCTCTGGCGCCGCCTCCTGCACAGGCGCCTCCTCGGTCTGCGAGACCCGGAACATCAGCGCCGCGCCGACGATGGCCACCGCCACGACGACCCCCAGCGCCGACCACTCGCGCACCCCTGGTTTCCAGCCCCCGGCCGCCTTCGCGCCCGGATGCGTCGCCGCCTCCGGCTCCGGCGCTGCCGGCGAAACGCCGACGCCCGCTTCCTTCCCGGAGGCGGGCGTCCTCTTGTCCTCGCGCGGCGCACTCCGCCAGGGCCCGGTCACCGCGCCGGCACGGATGCCGTCCCGGCGGCTCCAGTTCTCGGCCGTCTTGCCGGGCGGCCGATCGCGCGTCCCGTCCACTGGCTGCACCTGCTCTTCCCGGCGCCCCGGGCGCTCTCGCCCGGAAGGATAGGTCAAAGCCGCAGCCGCTCGAAAGCCCCTTTTACGCCGAGCCTTAACCCTCAGCCGGCCACGGCGGAGCGGTACCAGTCGATGATCGCCTTGCGCTCCAGCGGCTCGATCTCCGAGACGTTGCCCGGCGGCATGGCATGGCTCCGCCCGGCCTGCAGGTAGATCTCCCGCGCATGCGCGGCGATCTGCGCGTCGGTCTCGAGGATCACCCCCTTCGGCGCCCGATGGATGCCCGGCCACCCCGGCTCGGCGGTGTGGCACATCGAGCAGCGCCCGCGCACCGTGTCCGCCACCTCGGTGAAGCCGGCCGCCGCGGCGAAGCGCTCCTCGGTCGGGCTCAGCGTCGCCAGCTCCTCGCGCTGGCTCATCGGCGCGCTGGAGAGCCACATGATGATGACGAAGAGCACCGCCGTCGCCGCCCAGGTCCAGTTCGGCGTCTTGCCGGTCGCATGCATGGTGTTGAAATAGTGCCGGATCGTCACGCCCATCAGGAAGACGAGGCTCGCGATCAGCCAGTTCCACTCCGTCGCGAAGGCGAGCGGATAGTGATTCGACAGCATCAGGAACAGGACCGGCAGCGTCAGGTAGTTGTTGTGCGTCGAGCGCAGCTTGGCGATCTGCCCGTACTTCGGATCCGGCGTCCGCCCGGCCTTCAGGTCCGCCACCACGATCGTCTGGTTCGGGATGATGACGAGGAAGACGTTCGCCGACATGATCGTCGCCGTGAAGGCGCCGAGATGCAGCAGCGCCGCCCGCCCGCTGAAGACGTGGGTATAGCCCCAGGCCATCACCACGAGGATCAGGAACAGGATCACCATCAGCAGCGTCGGATTCTTCGCCAGCCGCGACTTGCAGAGGTTGTCGTAGAAGAGCCAGCCGATCGACAGCGAGAGCAGCGACATCAGGATCGCCCCCCAGGCCGGGACGTCGAGGACCGTCCGGTCGACCAGGAAGAGATCCGCCCCGGCATAGTAGACGATGCAGAGCATCGCGAAGCCGGACAGCCAGGTGACATAGCTCTCCCACTTGAACCAGACCAGATGCTCGGGCATCCGCTCCGGCGCCACCAGGTACTTCTGGATGTGGTAGAATCCGCCGCCGTGCACCTGCCATTCCTCGCCGTAGGCCCCCGGCGGCAGATGCGGCACCTTCTTCAGCCCGAGATCGAGCGCCACGAAGTAGAAGGACGAGCCGATCCAGGCGATCGCGGTGATGACGTGCAGCCAGCGCACCGCGAAGGCCAGCCAGTCCCAGATGATGGCGAATTCATACATTTCTTCCTCCCCGACAGCGGATTTGGCCAAGGTCGCAGAAAAGCGCCTTCAGGCATATGCCGGAGAAGAGCGAGCAGTTTCGCCTTTTGCCTGAAAATGCTAGGCTCGCCCGCATGTCCTACGTCGCCAACCTCCGCACCTTCGTCCGCGTCTACGAGCTCGGCTCCATGTCGGCCGCCGGACGCGACCAGCGCATCTCCGCCGCCGTCGCCTCCGCCCGCATCGCCGAGCTCGAGCGCCACCTCGGCGTGCGCCTCTTCAACCGCACAACCCGCAGCCTGCAGCCGACCGAGCAGGGCTCGATCTTCTACCAGGGGGCGCAGAAAATCCTCGAGACGATCACCGAGGCCGAGGCCGCCGTCGCCGACGTCTCGCGCCACCCGCGCGGCTCGCTGCACGTCGCGGCCCCGCTCGGCCTCGGCAAGCGGCTGATCGCGCCGCTCATCCCCGCCTTCAACGACCTCTACCCGGAGATCGAGGTCCGCCTGCGCCTCTCCGACCGCCGGGTCGACATGACCGCCGAGGCGCTCGACCTCGTCTTCCACCTCGGCCCGCTCGAGGATTCGACGCTCCGCATCCGCCCGATCGCCGACTGCCCGCGCCTGCTCGTCGCCGCGCCGGAATACCTCTCCGCCCGCCCGCAGCCCCGGACCGGTGCCGATCTCCTCGCCGACCACCACGCCTGCCTGCTGCACCGCTACCCCGGCGCGCGCGAGTTCTACTGGACGCTCTCCACCCCCGACGGCCCGCGCCGCTTCGACGTCACCGGCCCGCTCGAATCGGACGACGGCGACGTCCTCACCGCCTGGGCGCTCTCCGGCCGCGGCATCATCCTGAAGCCAACATTCGAGATCGCCGACCACCTCGCCTCCGGCGCCCTCGTCCCGGTCTGCGAGGACACCCCGCCGCTGCCGGTGTCGCTTGCCTGCCTCTTCCCCTCCAAGCGCCTGCAGGATCCCAAGAGCCGGCTCTTCATCGACTTCATGGTCGCCGCCTGCAAGCGCGAGCTCTCCCGCCTGCTCGCCCCCGCCTGACCCCACGCCGCCTGACCCACGCCGCCTGACCACTCGCGGCGCGCCTGTATCGTCGCCCCCCGCTTCGGGTGTACCCTCCGCCCATCCTGCACATCGGATTTCGGAGGGAAGCATGCGCCTGTTCTGCCGCCTCGCCTTCGCCGCCACAGCGCTCCTCGCCGCCCTGCCGGCCGGCGCCGACCCCGCCACCGACGCCGCCGTCGAGCAGATGCGCGCCGGCGCCGACAAGTACCGCGACGTCGAGGCCGCGCTGGCCGACGGCTACGTCCGCGACCCCGCCGACCATTGTTTCGCCGCCGACATGATGGGCATGCCGCCGGAGATGGGGGTCATGGGCATCCACTACTTCCGCCCCGACCTGCTCGCCGTCACCTCGACCGACCCCGTCGTCGACGGCACCGGCACCTACACCGACTGGGCCATTCCCTCGATTCTCATCTACGAGCCGCAGGCCGACGGCAGCCTCGAGCTCGTCGCCGTCGAGAACCTCGTCTTCATCGAGGCCTGGAAGGCCGCCGGCAACGGCGCGCCTCCCGTCCTCCTCGGCCGCACCTGGGACACCATGATCGACGACCCCGCGACCGAGGCCGACGAGGCGCACGGCTTCGCCCCCCACTACGACCAGCACGTCTGGCTCTACCGCGAGAACCCGACCGGCCTTCTCGAACCCTTCAACCCCGCCGCCACCTGCGAGCACCACCACGCCGCCCACTGACCCCGGCCGGGAGGAACAGGCAAATGCCGCGCGAGTGCCGCGGTCGCGCAGCCCTCCCGCCGTGCGGCGTAACCAGCACGCGCGCCCGACGCCGGCACCGCCCGCTCCTCCCGCCCCTCCGGCAACCCCGCCCCCACCCGGTGCATCCTCCGCTCACCCGAATCGGAGGCCGCCCATGCCCGACCCCATCCACCTCGTCCCCCTCGCCGAGATCGACGACGCCGCCCTCCCGCGCGACCGCACCGCCCTCGACCCCGAGGCCCTGCGCGAGCTGCGCGACTCGATCCTCGCCTCCGGCCTGCGCATGCCGGTCGAGCTCTTCGAGCTCGCCGAGCCGTACCAGGGCCGCCGCTACGGCATCCTCTCCGGCTTCCGCCGCATCGCCGCCTTCCGCGAGCTCGACGCCATCGGCATCCACCACCACGACCGGGTCCCCGCCTTCCTCCGCGCCCCCGCCGACAACGCCGCCGCCTTCGCCGCCATGGTCGAGGAGAACGAGATCCGCGCCGGCCTCTCCCCCTGGGAGCGCGCCCGCGTCACCCTCGTCGCGGTCAGGAGCGGCGCCTTCGCCACCATCGACGCCGCCATCGACGCCCTCTTCCCGGCAGCCGGCGCCGTGAAGCGCGCCCGCCTGCGCGCCGCCGCTGCGGTGGTCGACCTGCTCGAATATACGCTCGCCGCCCCCGAGACCCTCTCCGAGCGCCGCCTGCTCCGCATCGCCGCCGCCATCACCAACGGCTTCGGCTCGATCATCGACGACGCCGTGCGCCAGACCCGCTCCCGCCAGCCCGAGAGCCAGTGGCAGGCGATCCTCCCCTACCTCGTCGAGTCCGAGCGCCAGACCGCGACCGACCCCGAGCCCGACCCCGACCGCCAGTCCCGCGGCGGCCGCCCCCGCCGCTTCCTGCGCATCCGCCCCCAGCTCGTCATCCGCCGCGAGGCCACCCGCGACGGCTACATCCTCCGCTTCACCGGCCGCGAGGCGACCGGCGGCCTGATGGACGACATCCTCGACGAGATCGAACGGCTGTTCTCGGTGGCGTAGGGGGCGACTGCCAGCGACGTCGCGTTCGGTGAAAAGCTTCCACCGTTGCCGCCCCTGCTGTGGCTGCATCTCTCGCGGTGACGGTGCCGTCTTGCCGGATTTGACCGTCGGCTCGTATCCGGGCGCGTCCGCGCGTCCCGCGCTCCAGCGAACGGCCCGGGAAACGCATGCGTTCCCTGTCGGGTCGCATCCTCGCGGGCCGAAGGCCCGCTTCGATCGACAGCCCGAATGACCGCCAAGAGTCGCGACCTACAAATGGTCACCCGCTGGACGGAGGGGAGCGGATTTCTCGCATCCTCCAGCCGAAGAAACGTCACCAGACCGGCATTCACACGCCGTTAACCTGACGTATTCCTTCTACATCAACAACTTACCTATAGTTTCGCGCGCGAAATCCCCCGTTTCGCACCCCGACCCTAGCTCCCTCGGTACGTCGAGTAGCTGTAGGGCGACAGCAGCAGCGGCACATGGTAGTGCTCCCCTGCATCCCCGATCCCGAAGCGGATCGGGATCACGTCGAGGAACCGCGGGCTCTCCC
>NZ_CALLYO010000550.1 GCF_937858865.1 uncultured Amaricoccus sp.
CGAGGGGGGCCCTCGCCGGCCCCCCTCGACCCCCCCGGCACTGCCCGATAGGGAAGGAAGAGAGAACGGGGTCAGGCGGCGACGAAGTCGGCGACGAAGCGGGTGGCGGGGCGGCTGCGGACGTCGTGGGGGGTGCCGATCTGTTCGATGCGGCCCATCGACATCACGACGACGAGGTCGGCGATCTCCATCGCCTCGTCCTGGTCGTGGGTGACGAAGACGGTGGTGAGGCCGGTCTGGTCGTGGATCTCGCGCAGGCCCCCGCGCAGCTCCTTGCGGACGCGGGCGTCGAGCGCGCCGAAGGGCTCGTCGAGGAGCAGCATGCGCGGCTCGATGGCGAGGGCGCGGGCGAGGGCGACGCGCTGGCGCTGGCCGCCGGAGAGCTGGGTCGGGTAGCGGCCGGCGATGTCGGGCAGGCGGATGAGGTCGAGGAGGCGGGTGACGCGGCGGCGGATCTCGGCCTCCGGCGGGCGGATGCGGCGCGGGCGGGCGCGCAGGCCGTAGGCGATGTTCTCGAAGACGGTCATGTGGCGGAAGAGGGCGTAGTGCTGGAAGACGAAGCCGGCGCGGCGCTCCTGCACTGAGAGGCCGGTCGCGTCCTGGCTGTCGAAGAGGACGCGGCCGGAGGTCGGGGTCTCGAGGCCGCCGAGGATGCGCAGGAGCGTGGTCTTGCCGGAGCCCGAGGGGCCGAGGAGCGAGACGAGGGCGCCGGAGGGGATGGAGAGGCTGACGGGGAGAAGCGCGGTGGTGGTGCCGAACTCCTTGGCCAGTTCCTCGATCTCGATGTGCATGGGTTCTCTCCTCAGTGGCGGCGGTTGGCGGCGAGCTGGTCCGCGTAGCGCCATTCGAGTGCCGTCTTGAGCGTGAGGGTGACGAGGGCGAGCAGCGCGAGCAGCGCCGCCATCGAGAAGGCCGCGACCGAGAGGTACTCGTTGTAGAGCATCTCGATCATCAGCGGCATGGTGTTGGTCTGGCCGCGGATCTTGCCGGAGACGACGGCGACGGCGCCGAACTCGCCCATGGCGCGGGCGTTGCAGAGCAGCACGCCGTAGAGCAGCGCCCAGCGGATGTTGGGCAGCGTCACGGTCAGGAAGGTCCGCCAGCCGGAGGCGCCGAGGGTGAGGGCGGCCTCCTCCTCGGCGCGGCCGTGCTCCTGCATCACCGGGATGAGCTCGCGGGCGACGAAGGGGAAGGTGATGAACATGGTGGCCAGCACGATCCCCGGCACCGCGAAGATGACCGGCCAGCCGTTCGCGACGAGCCAGGCGCCGAGCGGGGCGTTGGCGCCGAAGACGAGGACGAGGCAGAGGCCGGCGACCACCGGCGAGACCGAGAAGGGCAGGTCGATGAGGGTGATGAGGATCGCCTTGCCGCGGAAGTCGAACTTGGCGATCGCCCAGGCGGCGGCGACGCCGAAGACCGCGTTGAGCGGCACGGCGATGGCGGCGACGAGGAGGGTGAGGCGGATGGCGGCGCGGGCGTCGCGCTCGCCGAGCGCGCTGACCGCGGCGCCGAGGCCCTTGGCGAGCGCCTCGGTGAAGACCACGGCGAGTGGCGCGAGGAGGAGGACCCCGACGATGGCCAAGACGAGCGCGACGAGGGTGCGGCGGAACCAGGGCGCCTCGGAGGCCACCGGGCGCAGGGGCTGCGCCCGGGCGAGGTTCGCCGCGTCGTCGAAGGCGACGTCAGCCATGGGTCCCCCGTCGCGGCAGGTGCGGCACCGGGGCGGGGACGCCGAGCGGCACCGGGTAGGCGAAGAGGGCCGAGGTGGCGAGCGCCCGCTGGGCGGGGTCGTCGTCGTAGGTGCGGACGGCCTTCAGCGCCTCGCCATAGGCCTCGGCGGCGTCGCTGAGGCGGGCGATCTCGGATTCGAGCACGGCAAGCGCGGCGTCGAGGGCGGCCGGGGCCGGCCCCTCCACGGCGCGGAAGGCGGCGTGCGCCTCGGCGCGCAGTCGGGACTGGCGGGCGAGGGTGCGGCGCGCGCGCGCGTCGAGGGCCGCGGGCGGCGTCTCGAGGGCGTAGCTGCGGCCGGCCAGCCGGGAGAAGAGGCCGCGGATGGCGGCGGGCAGCGCGCCAGGGCGCGTGTGTGGGTGCGTGTCCGGGCGCGCGTGGGGGTGCGCCTCGGCGGGGGTGGGGGTGTCCTTGCGGGTGTCAAGCATCTCCGAACCTCCTGCGGCTCCAGACCTGGACAAGGTTGATGACGAGAAGCATGGCGAAGGAGATGGCGAGCATCGCCACGGCGATGGCGACGGCGCCGTCGTAGTCGAACTCCTCGAGGCGGATCACGATGAGCAGCGGCGCGATCTCGCTGACCGAGGGCAGGTTGCCGGCGATGAAGATGACCGAGCCGTACTCGCCGACGCCGCGCGCCAGCGCGAGCGCGAAGCCGGTGAGGAGCGCGGGCGTCAGCATCGGCAGGATCACGCGCAGGAAGGTGCGCGCGCGATAGGCGCCGAGGGTGGCCGAGGCCTCCTCGATCTCGCGGTCGATCTCGGCGACGACCGGCTGGACGGTACGCACCACGAAGGGCAGGCCGACGAAGACGAGCGCCACCCAGATGCCGAGCGGCGTGTAGGCGACCTTGATGCCGAGCGGCGCGAGCAGCTGCCCGAAGGCGCCGTTCGGGGCGTAGAGCGTGGTGAGCGCGATGCCCGCCACCGCCGTCGGCAGCGCGAAGGGGAGATCCACGGCCGCGTCGAGCAGGCGGCGGCCGGGGAAGTCGTAGCGCACCAGCACCCAGGCGAGCGCCAGCCCGAAGGCGAGGTTGAAGAGCGCCGCGAGGAGCGCGATGCGGAAGGAGAGCAGGAGCGCCGCCCAGACCCGCGGCTTCGCGAGGTTGGCGGCGATGTCGCCGATGCCGATGCCGGCGCCCTTGAGCAGCAGGGCGCCGATCGGGATGATGACGATGAGCGAGAGCATCGCCAGCGTCGTCCCGAGCGCCAGGCCGAAGCCCGGCAGGGGCGACGGCTGGCGGAAGCGTGCCGCACGCATCGCGGTCATGGCGGTCACCGCGGGGTGTAGATCTGGTCGAAGATGCCGCCGTCGCCGAAGTGCTCGGGCTGCACCTTGGCCCAGCCGCCGAAGTCGGCGATGGAGACGAGCGGCAGGTCGCGGAAGCGGGCGACGTCGTCGGCGTCGGCGGCGCTGGTGTCCCAGGCGCGGTAGTAGTTCCGGAGGGCGATGGCCTGGCCCTCGGGGCTGTAGAGATAGGCGAGGTAGGCCTCGGCCGCCGCGCGCTGCTCGTCGGAGGCGATGTTGCCGTCGACGAGCGCCACGGTCGGCTCGGCGAGGATCGAGAGCGAGGGCTCGACGATGTCGAACTGGTCCTCGCCGAGCTCCTGGAGCGCAAGATAGGCCTCGTTCTCCCAGGCGAGAAGCACGTCGCCGATGCCGCGCTGGGCGAAGGTGGTTGTGGAGCCGCGGGCGCCGGTGTCGAGCACCGGGACGTGCGCGAAGAGCTCGTGCATATAGTCGCGGATCTGGTCCTGGTTGCCGCCGAATTCCTTGTCGGCCCAGGCCCAGGCGGCGAGGTAGTTCCAGCGCGCGCCGCCCGAGGTCTTCGGATTGGGGGTGATGACCTGGATGTCGTCGCGGACGAGGTCGCCCCAGTCCTGGATCGCCTTCGGATTGCCCTCGCGCACCAGGAAGACGATGGTCGAGGTGTAGGGGGCCGAGTTGTGCGGCAGGCGCGCCTGCCAGTCGGCGGGAATCTTGTCGGTCCGCGCGGCGATGGCGTCGATGTCGCTGGCGAGGGCGAGGGTCACGACCTGGGCGGCGAGCCCGTCGATGACGGCGCGGGCCTGGGCGCCGGAGCCGCCGTGGGAGACCTCGATGGTGACGGGGGCGTGGCCCTCGGCCTGCCAGTGTTTGGCGAAGGCCTCGTTGAACTCGCGGTAGAGCTCGCGGGTCGGGTCGTAGGAGACGTTGAGAAGCGTGGTCTGGGCCGCGGCCGCGCCGGCGAGGCTGCTGGCGAGGAGCGCCGCGGCGGCGGCGCCGGCGAGGCGGCGCACCGGACTTCGGTCGGTTCGGGTCTGGCGGATGGACAGCATGGCAATCTCCGTGTTGTCCAATTATCACGACAGACATAGTCGTGTTATGCAAGAAAAAATTGCCGGGGGAGAATCCGGAGATTCCAGTCGGTTACTGGGCGACGGGCTCGATCTGGCCGATGGAGAGAACGGAATCGTCCTTCATCAGGTCGGCGAGGGTCAGCGATTCGAGCATCAGCAGGTAGGCAGAGTAGAGATCGCCGAAGACCCGGCGGATGCGGCAGGCGGCCTCGTCGTGGCAGTCGTCGCAGGGGCGGTAGGCCTTGCGCGAGAGGCAGGGGAGCGGCGCGATCGGGCCGTCGATCAGCCGCAGCACCTCGCCGATCGAGACGGTCTCGGGCGGCTTGATGAGGATGTAGCCGCCGTCGCGGCCGCGGCGGCTGGCGATGATGCCCGAGCGGCGGATATCGATGAGGATATGCTCGAGGAAGCGCTTCGGCGCGTCGGCGCGGCGGGCGATCTCCTCGATGCGCAGCGAGGAGCCGCCGCGCCGACGCTCCTCGGCGAGCTCGATCAGCGCCTTCATCGCGTATTTGGTCTTCGAGGAGATCATACTCCATCAGCTAGGCGAAATGCGGCAATTTAGCAAGTAATGCGGGCGGCTTGGCCGGCGTCGTGGCGGCGTTCCGGCAGGGTCTCGATGTCGCAGCCGCCGTGGCCCGGGCGGATTGCGCGGCGCGGGGATCGGGGGCGGGGGGGCGTCAGGCCGGGGCGCCGGCCGGGGCGATCTCGGCGAGGATGGCGCGGGCGGCGGCGCGGGGGTCGGGGGCGGCCACGATCGGGCGGGCGACGACGAGGTGGT